>NZ_JBFUIX010000071.1:0-35439 GCF_056401635.1 Paenibacillus sp. P4_E11
CACGGTATGAGTCATCCCTCTATGCTTAAGCCATGGTACCCAAGCCACATACACGCCGAAAGCGATTAACCAGGTCATATTCCAGACCAAGCCTGAGTAAATCAGTCCAATTCCGACAGAACTGACCATAGCATTCCGGATGAAGCCTGCTCTCGCCACGAAACCGAGCAATAGGGTCGTGACGGCAATCACAGCAAATGTCCGGTAAAACAAGTGTTGGAAAAAGTACATGTACAAAACGGATGCGGTTAAAAAAACACCAAACCCTAGAACTAGATTCTGAAGAAGTCTAGAAATTCTGCCCAACTTGCTGGTCAGTAGGCTGGGCCCGTCCAGATCCGCACTAAGGGCGGAAAAAGAGGCAACTGCGATATACAACGCAGAGTTAGTTAAGCTGAGCGGATAATAGGCGACGGCTGCCACTCCAATGGCGGCCCCGATGGCGAGGTGTGTCGTTCCTTTCATGTTTCCTCCAAAGTTGACTATGTGATAGGTATCGGAAACAAACATATGTTTGCATATAATCATTATATCGGCTCATGCATGGATAGGCAATAGTTGGATTGCAACCCTGAAACGAGTTTGGAATATAGCAATCAAGAAGAAATAGCATCGAGCAGCCTTGGAGAAAAAAGAACTGAGTTCTCTTATTCAACGAATGTCGCATTGTAGACGTTGAATAGAACTCAGTTCTCTACATGTGATAGGTCATACCAGCTGGTTAGTGTTCTTGAGGTTCGACGGAAGCTCTTCCTGCTCCYGCTGCTCCTCTTCTTCCTTTTGCCGCAAAAACTCCTTGCCGTACTCGCCATGCGGGTGAATGTGCGCCTCCTCCATCTGTATCGTGGAGTGCTCAATCCCGTATTTGTCCTTCAGTGTCTCGTTAATCGCAAGAATGATGCAGAACGGCTGGATCTTATTGTCGATGAACACGTGAGCGGTCAGTGAATAATGGTCGGAGGAGATAGCCCACAGATGCATTTCATGCACATCTTCGACACCTTCGACTTGCCCGATCGCAGCCCGGATTTCATCCAGATCGAACTTCTCGGGTACGGACTCCATCAGGATCAGTGTCGACTCCTTCACGATCTTCGCGCCCCCGATGAATATGATCCCCCCGATGACCAAGCTGATCAACGGATCGAAGAATAGCAGCCCTGTGAAGTAAATAATAATAGCCGAAATAATAACGCCAACCGAGCTAAGTAAATCGCCGAAGAAATGCCATAAAGCGCTTTGTACATTCAAATTTTCTTCTTCCTTCATACTCCGACTGAGCACAATCGTAAGAATCAGGTTGACCAGAAACCCGATGGATGCAATCGCTAGCATCAGACCAAGGTTGATCTCCTCTGGATGAATGAATCGCAGAATTCCCTCATAAAAAATTCCTAGCGCAATGACGCACAGGGCAAGTCCGTTCAAGAACGAAGCAATGATCTCGAAGCGTAAATAACCGAATGTAAACCGGGCATTTGGCTGCCGGGTGGCCATGTAGATGGCGGTCATGCTGAGTCCAAGAGCGATCACGTCGGATACCATGTGAGCGGAATCCGATAGGAGTGCAAGCGAGTTGGAGATTAATCCACCAACGATCTCTACAATCGTGAAGAAGGCGGTAAGTATTAATGTCGTCCATAATGCTTTCTTGGAGCGGCTTTGTTGCTTTTCGTGCTGAAGATGATGGTAATCGTACATAAAGTCGCCTCCTATAAACTTTCCATTGAAAGTTGCTTCGTAAGTAGTTGTCCTTTGAGAAACATTCTTATTTAGAATAATTATAAATAAGGATGGTGATACTTATCATACGCTATTCCTGCCATTTTGCCAACTGTAAAATTCGAAAAAAAACACCCCGCCACAGACGGGGTTCAAGTGGGCTATTAGCTCTAGTATTACACCTACTTGCTGTAAATATTGATCATCCGATTCTGATTGTCCCAATAAGCCTTATAGCCGAAATATTCGCTGATATCACGTAGGTTGATCAACACCCGATTGTTCAAGATGTTCAATGGAGTGGAGATCGTTTTCAACTCGTCGCTGTTTGCCATCGAATAACGAATTTCTTTGTGATCCAGGTCGATTCTAACGAAGGAAGCACCGAACGACTTGAGCAGCTCTTCAGCAGGTGACCACGTCTTGCCGTCAATGATGACCGGCCTGTGCGCCGTGAATTTCACTTCCTTATCGTCGAAGAACACACGGATGAATGGCAGTGTTCTCGCTTGGGAGGCGTTAGAGAGCAGTGTAATATGCCCTTCGTTCAGATCCTCGATATCTTCAGCCGCCATCCCTGATATCTTGCTAGTTCCAGGTGCTGGATTCAACTGAATGCTGTACTTGTCTTTCATCATGGTGTGGAACTGAGACATCTGCTCCTTCGTCAATTGCTTCAGGTTAACCCCCTTGAATTGAGCGAGCAGCAGACCGATGCTTTCGGCCGCCAATGCACCATTCGGTTGGATGCGAGCGCTCCCGTAAGCTACATACGAGGAGCCGACCAGCTTGCCGGTCATTATCAAGTTATCTACATCCTTGAGTAAGTAGCTGCGCAGGGGAATTCCGTACTTGTCCGGCTTGCCGATGGCGAAGCCTTCCCGGTTCGAGCGGGACCCCTGGATATCAATAAAGTAGCCGCCAACGCTGACATTATCCCAGAACATCGTGCCACCAAGCAGATCGGAAGCTTGCAGCACATATTCCGTCGGATAATGATTATATTCGCGCACATACAGGGATTCAGGCTCCCCATTCAACTCGACGTTCTGGAAGCCGTTTATGTGCTGGCGGAGCAAATCGCGGATACGCGGCATTTCCTCCTTGGCCACGTTCATGGCGGCGGTGATCGTTTCTGGGCGGCTAGGATCGACATCGTAAACCTGAAGAGCGTTGATGATGACTTCGCCGTCTTTTTGATTCAAAATGTTCAAGCCGCGCAAATTCGTCTTGTCTGGATTTTTCAGCTCATAGCGAGCCACAATCGGAGGAAATCCGTAGGCAATATTAGCATCGACATACGTCTCAGGTCCATACAGCGTCGTACGTTCCGGCTTGCTCAGTTGCCAGAACGATCCGTAAAATCGCTCCCAGTCAACATTTTTGAACTTCATCATGTACGTGGCGCTCATGTATTCTTTCTGTGGCGCATGGTACAGTGACTCCAGTCCTGGCATGGGTTGTGTTCCTAAATGCTGGATCACCTGGGCGCTGTCGCTATTGTCCACGAAGTAATTGGCTTTCACCGTCTTCGACCGGCCGGACTTCGTTTCATACGTGATGGAACGAACGTGCTTATCTTGAACGGCAACCGCAGTCAGCTTCGCATTTTTTTCCAATGGTATTCCCTTGATCAATTGGTTGAAATACGCTTTGAATTCGGAAAGCTTGCGGATCTCACCGCCATAATACCGTTCGAACAATGATTTAATGGAACCTTGAAGCAGCGATTTTCCTTGATCGTCGAACGTTTCGTCTAGGTAAAGCATTTCCCCTTGAAGCAATTGTCCGCCTATGTGGGGGGAAGACTCCAATATTTTGACTTTCAGGCCCGAATCATGAGCACGTTTGGCCAAATACATACCCTCAAGCTCGGTTCCGACAATAATGACATCATAGACGCGGTTATCGGGGAGGAAGGAGAACTGACCCCATTTCTGCACGAGAAAAGCTGTAAGCACCGCGAATAGGACTATCGAGCTGAGTATAAATTGGAGGACCGGTTTTTTCACCCGAATGATTGATCCCCTCCGTAGAATGTAGTCGTCCACCATATATTCTACGTAGTTTGCCCGAAAATAGAAAGAAAAAAATATACGACCTTAGAACCAGTCGACGAATTTCGTCAAATTTGTTACACAAATGAAATATTGCTGTCATCGTACTCTAACGTGAGTCGGGTATTATAATAAACAAGACCCCCTTTTTAATATACAATTTGAGGACCTCCCCCGTTGGGAAGGTCCTCCTTTTTTTTGCACGCAGCCAGTCCTTTTTTTTGCTACAATGGAAAGATCGGTTGCAAGAGGACCCAATCTAATACATAGGTGATTATTGAGATGTTGGATGAATTTACGAGAATACGAGTAGACCGCATTCTGGAATTGTTCGTAGAAATTAAAGTGCCGAGGCACGTTCGAAGCGAGTTGAAGCTGAATTACAAATTCAGAGGCCATTCTGTCACGCTATTCGAAGAACGGTTGGCTTACACGAGGGATCGGTGGATTGAACTGGACGTAGCCCAATTCCGCTTGGACAAGCAAACGAACAAGTGGAGCGTGTATTGGCGAGACAGCAAGGACAAGTGGCATTTCGTGGACGATATAACGCCAGATGAAGATTTCGAGAAGCAACTGCAGCAAGTTGATCGCGATCCGAAAGGTATGTTCTGGAATTGACGTACAAGCGAGATGGATAGAGTGTCGCCCTTACAGGTATAAAAGTCTTGCAGACGAATAAGTTTTGCAGGGCTATATCCTGTTATATATAATATCAGCAATCGAACTTGATGAATGATTCATATGAATAAAATGTCCAGCAGTTCCATAGGATCCGAAAAAACGCGGGTAATGGACGTATCGGGACACGGCTCATTGCGTCGATTGAACCAGGCAGTACGGATGCCTAATGCATGTGCGCATTCAATATCATTGTGCCACATGTCTCCGATCATGAAGACTTCTTCTGGTGTTACGTTGCATCTCCTCAGTGCTTCCTTGTATATAGCAGGATCAGGTTTGGCCGCACCCGCCTCCTCCGACGTAACCAACTCATCCACGTATGAAGCGAGCTTGCACAGTTCGAGCTTCTTCTGTTGAACCTTCGTGAAGCCATTCGTGATGATGGCAATCTTCAGGCTTTGCTCCTTGATGCGGGCGAGTACGTCTGCCATACCAGGAACGGCCCGGAACGATTGATCATACTGCTCTACATACAAGTCAGCCAGATGATCCATTCCTTCCGGAACGCTCAGGTTGCACCCCCTGAACAGCGTGGCGATTCGTTCGATTCGAGTCTCGTTCATCGATAATTGGCCTTGCAGCACCTGATTGTAGTTGCCGTTTAACAGCCTCCAGAACTCGTTCTCCAACTGCTCCACCGTCTTGACCCGTAGTCCGGGGTGCAATTCCATGATGGTGTTCAGCCCCATTTGACATGCATATTTGTGATCGGTTAGCGTCTCATCGAGATCGAAGAAGACTACCTTCATCCAGAAGCACCTCACTTTGTTTTGTATATGTGCCCATAATCCAAGTGCCGAATCACAACACTTACTCCGACATAGGGGTGCTTCATGGCTTCGCCATACGATTACCATGAGGCTGAAGTTCGACATTCCCGATTGGATTCTMTATTCGAAGTCATATATCTTTGTATCATTCGTGAGATGGATTGCTTTTTCCTGTCGACTATAGACAATGAACTGGAATTACACTACTATCAAATTAGATATATGTATAATTACATGAATATCAAATTTATTATGAGGTGATAMAAATGACTTCACGTGATCAAACGTTCAACCAAACGACTGTCGGCATTCTAGGCGTCATGCATGATGACGAAACCCGCAACCAATACGGCTTAACGCTAGGGCTGATCGAGGAACTGATCACGGAGTTCCATCCCGATGTGATCTGTGGCGAGGTGCTGCCATCGAGCTGGGATCTGATTTCGCGAGGAATTGCTTATGAGGGATATTGGCAATCGCCGGACCCCATGTACAAGGCATATTGGGCAGAACCTGCGAGTGAGTATTGGCGGCTTATCTTTCCCATATGCTTGGAGAAGGGCATCCGCTTTGAACCAGTGGATTGGCTGGAGCTGGACGTTTGGTGGGATTTTAATCCTTTTATCCGTTATCCAGAGGAAGTGAGGAAGCAGCTCGAAGCCGAACAGACAGCGTGGATGGAGAAGCAGTTCGCCACGTTCAGCCAGAGTGCGATCCCGTTCAATTCAACCGCCTATGACGAGATAGCTAGAGCCAAGCACATGTGGCTGGAGCAGGTGAACGCCGATTCTTATGTATTCCGCTGGGTGAACCGTCACTTGATCATGATTCAGCGTGTGAAGAATGTGATCAAGCGCAATCAGGGGAAGAGGATCCTGATCCTCGCAGGAGCTGACCATAATTATGGGTACTTCGATGGACTGAAAGAGGAGCCTATCGAACTCATCTATCCATTGAGGTAAGAACAAAGCAGGCCAGCCTTCTTCGGAAACCCACCTCATATCTTTTTTTGCTGACGTCACGTAATATGAGACGAAGTATCATAGTATGGTGTATTTTGCATATAGGTGATATAGTAGTTACCAATAGTTAATAGGCGAGGTAATGTAGATTAGATGAAGGGGGCTATACAATTCAGATGAGCACCTTGATTCGCGGGTTTCATAACTTGAAATTGGTGAAGAAGCTTTGGCTTTCGTTCGCCTTCGTATCGCTCGTCACTCTGGTTACGTTCGCCCTGCTGTCCTCCACGTTCATCCGCAACATGATTGTGGAACGAGAGGGAAGCGTAATTCAGCAGCGGATCGAGTCGTATACCGGGAGTTTGGACAATTATTTGCAGAGCATCGAGAAAGCATCCCAGGTGCTTATCTATAGTCAGCGCGTGCAGGAGAGACTGACAGGCAATATGAATCTGCTGAACGGCGAAGAACGGATTCGTGCGTACAACGACGTGCTTACCCAGATTCGTCAGATGTGGGACAACGTCTACGGGATTGGGGCGATCTACTTGGTGGATCGATATCAGAACGTTTTCGACGCCAACCTCAGCTTATCCATGAACCCCGGCTACTTGACCAGTGAAGATTTCATTAAGCAAGGCTGGTACGATTTGGCGCAAAAATCAGGCGGTGCTCCATACTGGTCGTTCGTTAAGTGGAAAGGAAATGAAACGTCGGTTGTATTGTTCAAAGCGATCTACAACAAGATGGATCTGTCCCTGATCGGGTATCTGGTCGTCGCCATCTCACCGCAAATCTTCGATACGTTCTTGACATCGTCGAATTTGTCCGAGGGCGCAAGCAGTGTCGCCGATACAAACGGGTATGTGTACACAACTGGTGGAAAGGACCGCGGTATTGCGCAAGTGATTGACGCGAGAGGGCTTCCGGGAACGAAAGGATTCGTCACACGCAACTACGAAGGTGAGTCCTATATGGTGGCGTATGCCAAATATCCACTGACGAATTGGGTGTTCGTTCATACCATCAAGACGAGCATCCTGTTGAAAGATTTGACACGTGTCAATTCCCTCTGGATCATCTTCTTGTTCCTCTCGCTCGTGATCATGCTGGTCGTCTCGACGCTTATCGCACGAACAATATCCATGCCGATTCGCAAGATGGTCAAGCTGATCCGGGACGTGGAGCGTGGCAATCTAATGGCCAAATTCCAGTCCCAGTACAAGGACGAATTCGGTATTCTGGGCGTGGCCTACAACAATATGCTTGATAAGATTCGGGAAGGCGTACCGCTCATCCGCGAGAAGTTCATTCGCTCCATGCTAGAGCGGAGCATGAACGATGAGGAGCTGCAAGCTTATGAGCGGAAACTCGATATCCGCTTCGAGCACGACCGGTTCCAGGTGGCGCTGCTGTATCTGCACGGCACGCCATCGGAGCAATCTGTAGAAGAAGCGGAGTCGCTGCTCCTGAACGTCGAGAGGGTGGAGAATGTGGTGAAGGGGGATAACACGGAGAAGACAGAGAAGACGGGACCACAAGGCTCCGTCCTATCGGCTTCATTGTCAGCCTATCAATATTGCCTCATCTTCAACAGTAGTTCGGAGTCGGTCCTCCCGTTCCTCGAACAGCTTCTACTCAAGCTAAGAGAACAGTACGGCTTGGACGCTTTCGCCTTTGTCGGCCACGGGTACGACCATGTGAATTTTGTGAAGACATCCTACGAGGAAGCCAAAACTTTAATGAAATATGCGGTGCGAGACCGGATGGAAGGGGATGCATTCATCTATCACGCTGGAGATTCGCAGCATACCCAGTACCCGGAGTCGTTCGAGAACAGGCTCGTGTTCTATATTGACGAAGGCGATTACGAGCAATGCGTGGCTGTTATGAATGAGCTGATGGAATTCGCGAAGAGCAACCACTTGGCCCCGCACATTATGACGACGTTTCTAGTAGCGATGTACCATTACTTATACAAACAAGTGATGAAGTTCGGCAGTTTCAGCGAGCAGGCAGCACACGATCTGTTCCGTAACATGGATACGCGTCTAGCGGCCGAGCCACTTGAGAAGAATTGTCGAGATTTCCTGATCGTGGTGAAAGAGCACATCGGGGCTGCACCGAATCGCGGCAATATGCGAAGCCCGAACGTCATTCGATCGGTGGAGCTGATCCGCGATGGCTACCACAACCCGGAGCTAAGCGTGGAGAATATGGCCCGTCAGTTCGGATTAACGGCGAATTACTTCAGTCAACTGTTCAAGAAGGAAGTGGGATTGGGATTCGTCGATTATGTGGGCGGCGTTCGGCTGGAAGAAGCGAAGAAGCAGCTATCGAATTCGAATGTGAAAGTCAAAGAGGTCGCTGGAAGCGTTGGTTTCGTCGATCCGCATTACTTCGGCATCTGGTTCAAGGAGAATACGGGGCTGTCGCCTTCACAATACCGCAAGAGAACATGGTTTCATAAGCAAGAGGCATAGTGGAAAAAGGTTAATATTCTCTGTTTCTGGTTCCTAATCTCCGATCTGACAGGAAAGTGTAGGAAACCACCCCTATTCCGCCATATTTCACCTAGTCGTATTTTGGAACAGCATGATACCTTGGTTATGAAAACGCTTGCGGGAATCATTTCATACCAGACGCAAGCGTCAAACCAAGGACAAAAGGGAGGAACAACAGATGACCCAATCGGTCAAGAGAACAGGTAACTATCGTACATGGGGGACGCTTCTGCTCACCATTGCGCTCGCCGGTTCAGTGATCGGCTGCAGCAGCAGTGGCAGCAAACCGACCGCAAGCAAGTCGCCAGATGCTTCGCAAGCGCCATCCACGTCAGCTAAACCAGGGGAGCTGAACAAAGACGAGAAAGCAGAATTAACGTTATGGGCTACACCGACAGGAACATTGCCTGGTCAACAGCCGGGCGATTGGATCAAGAGTGATCTGATGAAGGAATGGAATGCACTGTATCCGAATGTGAAGATTAATGTAGAGATGGTGCCGTTTGAAGGCATTAATGAGAAGGTAACAACGGCCATCGCCTCTAGGACAACGCCCGACATCTTGTTCGATTACCCTGGTCGGACGTTGGCTTACGGACAGATGGGCGCGCTGGCTTCGCTCGATGATGCAATTCCGCCTGCCGAGCTTGAACTGGTCAAGAAGAATCCCGATGTTATGAAGATGGTGGCGGTGAACGGCAATATCGTGACGATGCCGTTCTCGGCTACGCTCGTCGGGTTGATCTTGAACAAGTCGTTGTGGAAGGAAGCGAATGCGGAGAACTTGCTGCCTAAGGATGAATTCCGCACGTGGACGCCGGAGGAGTTCAAGGCCGCGCTCAAGGCAGTGGCGAACAAGGATAAGAGCGTCTACGGTTTGACCTCCTTCGCCATTAACGAGCAGGGCGACCAATTGTACTACAACACGATGACGGCATTCGGGGCTAAGCTGTTCAATGCGGACTACACGAAGTATACGGCGGCTGATTCGCCGGAAGGTGAGCAAGCGCTTGCATTTTTCCAATCGCTCGTAGACGAAGGTCTCGTTCACCCGCATCCGGAGACGATCTCTGCTGTGAATGCCCTGGACTACTGGAAGCAAAAGAAGAACGGAATGGTCGTGGGCACCGCCGCTCATTCGGAAATCGTGAAGAGTGGATTGAAGGACGGCAGCGTAGTTGGCCCGCATGAGTACATGTACGTCAACTATCCTTCTCCGAAGAAAGGACAGTCTGCGCTGAAGATGGAGACCGGATTTGGTGTCGTGTTCAAGAAGAATGACCCGTTGAAGGAAAAATGGGCAAAGCGGTTCCTATACTGGTCACAAGTAGAAAGTCCGACATTCGCGACTGCGGGGAAAGGATTCAATCCGTTCGGCAAACCTCCAACGTGGACGGAGGGCGATCCGGAGCTGCAGTTCCTGGCGAAGCTGGCAACGAAGGCTAAGGAATGGCCAATCGTCGATCCGGGCTTTGGGATCAAGGGTTATCCAGAGATGCGTGCTGCGATGTTCCCGGAGATGCAGAAGATGTTCATCAAGGGCGCTACACCGAAGCAGACGATCGACAACATTTCCAAGAAATTCAATGACGTCATCAAGAAGTACACCAAGTAGCGTCAGGGGTGGCGGGTCCTGCTTATTGTGGCCCGTCTCTTTCCTCATATAGCAACGAACCTTCACCATGCACAATCTGGGTTATAAGGAGAACAAGGATGAGAACTAATCATATTGGACGCTTACAGCTGCGCAGGGAATTGAACGGATGGCTATTCGTGCTGCCCATGCTTGTTTTTTTCCTCGCCTTCGTCATGTATCCGATTTTATCTTCCGTATATTCGAGCTTGTTCGGCTTCGATTATACGGAGTACTACTGGGCGGGTCTGGACAACTATGTCACGATATTCCAGGATGAGCTATTTCGCAAGGCGGTTCGGAATACGCTTGTTTTCGTCGTTTGCCTGGTGCCTGCGGTCACCGTACTTTCGCTGATTTTGTCTGTCATGATCAACACCCATTCGAATAAAATGCAGTCGTTCCTCAAAGCGACCTTCTATATACCGGGCGTCACTTCGCTCGTCAGCATAGCTATGGTATGGGAATACATCTATAACAACCAGTTCGGACTGGCCAATTATGTCTTGAAGACGCTGGGCTTGTCGTCCGTCAATTTCCTCGGAGCAGATTGGGCGTACTTCGCCCTGACGTTGATTCTGTTGACGACATCGATCGGCAGCTCCATCGTGATCTTCACTGCGGCTTTGAACGGGATTCCCGCGGATCTGTACGAGTCCGCTTCCCTGGACGGAGCGAAGAAAGTCCGCTCGTTCTTCTCGATCACGCTGCCCATGCTGAAGCCGACGTTACTCTATGTAGTCGTGACAGGCACGATTGGCGCTTTCCAAATATTCGCGATTGTGCTGCTCATGACGGGGGGCGGTCCGGCATACAAGACTACGACGATTATGATGCTCATCTACCGGGAAGCGTTCGTCAATATGAATTTCGGGATCGCCAACGCAATGGGGATCGTGCTCTGCCTCATTATTTGCCTGATTGCATTCCTTCAATTCAAGCTGTTCAAATCTGACGTAGAGTATTGAGAGAGGGGCGAGTGCCATTATGACGATTAGGAAAATGCCTCTATATGTGACGAATGCGTTCTTGGCTGTCTTCGTGCTGTTCTTCCTATGGCCGTTTTATTGGATGTTGGCGGGTTCGGTCAAGCAGCTTAAGGTTGCTCTGCAAATTCCGCCGGAGTGGTTCCCGACCAAGCCGACATTCGCTAATTTCCAGCTGCTATTCAACAAATTCCCGGTGTTCCACTGGCTGTATAACAGCTTGTTCATCTCGATAGTCGCGACCATACTGGTTGTGGCGACGAGCTCCCTGGCCGCTTATGCGTTCTCCAAGATAACGTTCAAGGGGTCCAAATGGTTGTTCGCGGCCATGATCGCATCCATGACGATCCCGCATACGGTGCTGCTCATCCCGCTCTTCCAGATGATGAACAAGCTGCACCTTGTCAATACGCACTGGGGAGTCTTGCTTCCGCTTGTGGGCTGGCCATTTGGCGTGTTCCTCTTGAAGCAGTTCATGCAGACACTTCCTAGCGAGCTGATCGAGGCCGCGAAGATCGACGGCTGCAACGAATGGCAGACGTTCTGCAAGGTCATCCTGCCGCTCTCCAAGCCGGGACTGGGTGTGCTCGCGATCTTTACGTTCGTCAGTTCCTGGAACGACTATGTCTGGCAGTTGATCGTTTTGAAGGACATGAACAACTTCACGCTGCCCGTGGGGGTCAAGGTAGCACAGAAGGTGTCTGAGTTGGAGATCAACTACGGAGTGGCTATGGCTGGGGCGGTAATAGCGACGCTGCCAGTGTTAGCGCTGTTCCTGTACTTCCAGAAATACTTCACGAAGGGCATTACGATGGGAGCATTGAAGGGGTAACAACTATCGAAATCAATAGATCGAAGGAGGCTGTCATGATCAACGCGGCCGTTATTGGATTGGGCAACATTGGATTGCAGTTCGACATCCCGAGGAAGGTGCTGCCTCAGAGTCACACGCTGGCGTATCATTTGAATCCTGACATCGACCTGGTCGCTGCCGTCGGCGTTCGCCAGGAGCAGGGCGACCGGTTGGCACAGGTCGCGCCGGAGGCGAAGTTCTATCTGGAGCTGACAGAGATGCTGGAACGTCATCGGCTCGATATCGTCAGCATCTGCACACCTCCGCACGTCCGACTAGACCTGCTGCGGACGGTGCTGGAGGGTTCGGACGCCCGGCTCATCTTCCTCGAGAAGCCGGTTGCAACGACGATTCAAGAAGCGGAGGCGATCGCGGCTCTGGCAGACCAGCATGGGTGTACCGTCGTCGTCAATCTCTCCCGAAGATGGAGTGTGGGCGCTGCCCGTATCCGCGAGGCGGTCCGGTCCGGCCGTTATGGTAAGCTAAAAAGCATTCATCTACGCTATACGAGGGGCATCTCCAATACGGGCTCTCACTTGCTCGACCTCGTTCGCTTTGTAGCCGGCTCGATGGAGCAAGTCAAAGTGCTGCGACAAGTGCAGTCGAGACTCGACGAGCGAGAGGATTGGACTTATTCGTTCCAGTTCACGCTGGAAGGTGGTACCGTGACGGGTATGGCTGAAGGGTTTGATGACCGTGACTACGTCATCTTCGAGATGGATCTGTTTCTTGAAGGAGGTCGGATCGAACTGCTCCAGGGCGGCGATGAGATTCGATTCCATGGAACCCAGGAGCACCCGGTGCAGAAGGGCTTGAACCAACTGGTGTTGCAGGAGGAAGAGCTGCAATTGCTCGGCCGGTCGAGCTCAATTGTGAACGCTGTGGCACATTTGGTCGATGTGTTCCGTAATGGGACTGAGCCCGTCAGTACGCTTGCGGATGGGATCTACCCGCTCTACGCGGCGGAAGCGTTACACCATTCGAACAACAGCAATGGTTCGATAGAAAGGGTGAGGTGTTGAGAGCATGGAGAACATATTTTCTTTACAAGGGCAGGTCGTCCTCATAACCGGAGGAAGTGGTTTTCTGGGCACCACGTTGACCGAGGCGTTGGTCGATTATGGCGCAACTGTCGTCGTGGCCGACCGGATGGCGTTCCAGGGGCATATTGCACATCCGGACCGAGTTCTATTCTTGCCCTGCGATGTCTCGGACACTGAATCAATTCGCAACGCGTTCCGTACCGTCAAGGAACGTTACGGACGCATCGATGTRCTGATTAACGGCGCCACGTACGGTGCCGGGTACGGCAAGCAAGGTACGATTGCGGCGATGTCCGACGAGGATTGGTTCAAGGGCCTTGACGGGGCTGTCGGCACGGCGTTCCGCTGCATCCGCGAAGTCATCCCGTATTTCGAGGAGAATGGCGGCGGGAGCATCGTCAACTTCGCCTCGATGTACGGCATGGTGTCGCCGGACCCCCGCATCTATGGGGACAGCGGCGCGAACAATCCGGTCAATTACGGGGCGGGTAAGGCGGCAGTCATCCAGTTGACCAAGTATTGCGCCGGCCATCTGAGCGGCAAGAACATTCGGGTTAACTGTATCAGCCCCGGCCCGTTCCCGAACCCGGCTACCCAGCCGGATGAGGCATTCCTTCGGGAGCTGAATAGCAAGACGATGCTCGGCCGCACCGGCCGTCCGGAGGAATTGGTCGGACCTGTGCTGCTGCTGGCTTCCCGAGCATCCAGTTTCATGACGGGCGCGAATATCGTTGTTGACGGCGGATGGACCGCTTGGTAGGCCCGTATGAACCAGATTTACCTAGTGCCGATAAATAGACCAGACTGAGGGAGGCGTACACTGTGCAAGAAGTGACTATGAGAGGTTTAACCTTTTCCAAACTGACATTAGGTACGGTTCAGCTTGGTATTCCTTATGGCATCGCCAACAAGAGCGGTAAGCCGGATATGACGACAAGCTCTTCTATTCTGGATACAGCGATAGCGGGTGGGATCACCAGCTTCGACACCGCGAACACCTATGGTAACGCCGAGGAAGTGTTGAGCGAGTACTTCGGGGATCGTGAGCGTCCGCTAATCGTGACGAAGATGAATGTGAAGGCCGGCGCTGCCGTGACCCCCGCCGAAGTGGAACGGATGATGTACGATAACGTTGCGACATCGCTCCGGCAACTGAAAGTAGCGAAGCTGCCCGTGATGATGATACACAATCCGGAAGTGCTGGATTTGCACGCAGCGACGATTACTACAGTGGCGAAGCAGCTTGTTAAGGAGGGGCTTGTGGACAAAATGGGCGTGTCATTCCGTGTCCAGACACAGGCTCAATTCAATGAACTGTGGCAGACCGTGCAAGACGACGTGTTCGAGGCGATGCAGATTCCGATTAACATGCTTGATACTCGGCCGATTACTTACGGGGGATTGCAGAAGTTGGAACAGGCAGGCAAGCTGGTGTTCGCCCGCAGCATATTCTTGCAGGGGCTGCTGTTCATGAAGGACGAGGAGCTACCTGTACATCTGCAAGATGCAGCGAAGCCGCTGAGGGCATTACGGGTGATTGCTGACCGCGAGGGCATGACCATAGCACAGCTCGCGGTATCGTTCATCCGCGATCTGCCGCAAATCCATAGCATCGTCTTCGGGGCGGAGACACCGGAACAGGTGCGCGACAATCTGCTTCTGTTCCACAGCCCAGCTATCAGCGAGGCAGGCAGGGCCGACATAGTCGCTGTACATGTTGACTTGCCGGAACATATCGTGAATCCCGCTCTATGGCCTGTTGCGAATTAAGGTTGTTCAAGACCATCTGACAGGAGAGCGGATATCCGCACTCTTGACGAATAGCGCGGAAAAAGAGGCTGTCGATTCATTGTTGATTGAAGCAAAACGGCCGTTCCAAGTGAAAAAGGACCCCTAAGCTTTACCCCACAAAGTGAAGATAAGCTTCGGAGCATATTCCGAGTACTTTGCGGGGACCTAGGGTGCTCAAACATCTTGTTTAAACCTCCTTGGATTGTATAAGGGATTAAGCGGTATGGAGGTTCAAGCCAAAACTCGCCGGGGTCCTCTTTTTCACTTTCCACTCCTCTTGTCCACAGTTAATCGACAGCCTGAAAAACCGCGCTACAGGCCAGGCAAGCACACAAATAAGCAGGCCGGCTTCCATAGAGGAGCCGGCCTGCTGTTAAGTATGATCTAGCAAGTGAATGATTCAATCCGCCTAAGGTCGATTCCGAAGTATCTCCAGTTAAAGAACTGGGGGAACCACCTGAAGCCGGCAACTGATGTAGGGCCGACGAAGATTGGGAAAAACCAGAATTGCTCGCGATTGGTTAGCCATACGTAGGTGAACCTGAACATACAGCGTGAGATTGCACCAGGATCAACGGCAAACGTCCCAGGTGCACCAGTAGCCGAAAAAGGCTTAGGTGGAATTGTGGACGGCGGGGGTGATGTCGGAGCTTGGACTGGGGGGTCGACACCTTGCCCGCCCCACTGCTGCCCGCCACCGCCCGGGTTGTAGCCGGGAGAAGGGTTCCAGGGAAGCCCGGAACCACCGGGGCCGCCGAGGGTGCCCATTCCACCGGGCATGCCACCACCGGGCATGCCTCCACCAGGCATGCCACCACCGGGCATGCCACCACCGGGCATGCCACCACCGGGCATGCCACCACCGGGCATGCCACCACCAGGCATGCCTCCACCAGGCATGCCTAAACCAGGTCCGCCGAATGGATTGCCCATCCAATTTCGGGTTTGATATGGAGCCACAAGGTCCAGCAACTGATGTACAGCCGCCGCCGCTTCGTGCCTGAGTTGATCGGATTCAGCGTTCTTGTTCGCGATCGAGATTTGCAACTCGACCGCCTGATCATATACTTCCTGCGGTAATGAAATATTCGAACTCATCATTCGCCCTCCTGTAATTGAATTTCTTCCACTAGGTTAGGTATTCGCTCATGACTATTAATATGCGAAATGTTGACGAATATCACGTAACGACTGATTTTATGTAAAGATGCTGAAGACAAAGGATAACGCTTTCAAAACAGCAATATTTTGAATCCGAATCAAAACAATATCCTGTATTTATTACGATCAGAACTTTATATAATCCTAGTATCAAGCAAATATCCAATGAAATGAGGAGAGGCATTCAGCTTATAAACCCCAACTTGCTGTAGCAATTTTGTGCGTTGATTCACGGGATTATATTCGAATAAGGAGGTCATAAACATGAATAAAAAATTTGGGCTGAGTTTACTGGTTGGTCTCACGATGTTCACATTGGCGGGCTGCGGCGGAGGAAATGGACAAGCCGGCTCAGGACAAACACCGGGCACGACGACACAGTCGCCAACCACGGCCCCAACGGCGACACCGGAGGTGAAGAAGGATCCGATAACTTTAACCGTATTTGGGCTTGGGGTTCAGGAGCAAGAATTCAACGATCGGTTCCGCGCGGTACTGGAGAAGAAGTTCCCGTATATCAAGCTCCAGTACATCCCGCCGGATAAGGGCAATTCATTGGCGGAGTTAATCGCGCGGGGAGAAACCCCAGATCTCATTCGGACCGATGTGCCCAATTTGAAAAACAATTACCTAGATCTCAAGCTCGGTACCGATTTGAACGAATACGTCAAGAAATATAACTACGATCTGAAACGATTCAACCCGTCGTTCGTTCAGGAGATGATCGATGCGGGGCAATCAAGCGCCTTATACGGGATTCCTTACCCCGCGTACTTCCCGATGGTGCTGACGTACAACAAAGACTTGTTCGATAAATTCGGCGTCGATTATCCGAAGGACGGGATGACCTTCGATGAAGTGTACGAGTTAGCTAAGAAAATGAGCAGAGCGGAGGGCGGTACCGTGTATCGCGGTTTCAGCGCTAATATTATGGCGATGCTGCGCGACAATCCGTTCGGTTATCCCATCCTCGATCCGAATGCGGATCAATTGTATGATCCCGAGAAATGGAAGTCCTTGTTCACGAACTTCAAGCGGTTCTATGAGCTATCGAACAACAAGATCGAAGCGACCCGGCCTGCGGAAATTAATGACGCGTTCAAGAAGGGCAACGTCGCCATGCAGATTAACCAGTACAGCCAATATACGCCGATCCCGAAGGAAATCAACTGGGATATCGTCTCGTATCCGACGATGGCGGGCGCTCCGAAGAAGATGGTATGGCGGGGACCTGCATACTGGTCGATCGCTGCAACGAGCAAGCACAAGGATGAGGCGTTCCAAGTCATTATGGCGATGGTGTCGGACGAAGTTCAGTTAGCTGATTCCAAGAAGGGCATACTTCCAACGGTTGTGAATAAGAGCATTAAGGATGCGTACGGACAAGACCGTCCCGATTTGCAAAACAAGAATATCAAATCACTATTCTACTATGAAGAATGGGCGCCGTACTCTCCCAAGCGGAAACCGGGTTCGGCCAATGTGGCAACGGTCGTGCAGCAAGACTCGATGGCACAGACGTTCCACGATGTAGCTGCAGACAAGGTGGATATCAATACGGGGCTCAGGAAGCTGGATGAGCTGCTGAAGGCGGAGCTGGCGAAGGACAAGATTAAGTGAGGAAGAGGGCTTGACGCCCTCTTGTTATTTCTCGATGCGTAGGGAGTGAGTTGGTGCTGTTCCCACACTTAGCCGGTATTGGAGAGGTGTGACCCCGACAATTGCCTTGAACACGCGGCTGAAGTAGTTGCTGTTGTCGAATCCGGTTTCCCGTGCGATCGTTTCCATCGTCTTGGACGTTTCGCTTAGTAAATCGGAAGCTTTCTCAATCCGGATCTTACGTAAATATTGCATCGGCTGGATGCCGGTCTTGTTCAGAAATACGCGGCTGAAATGACACTTGGACAGGCCGGCATTGGCGGCTATGATGTCGAGTGAGAGCGGGGTCGCGTACTGGGATTGCATCTGGCGGATCGCTTTACGAACCGGTTCGGGGGAATCCTTGTACTGCGATGTATCGTAACCTTCCAAGATCCGATTCAGTTCCATGACGAATCGGTACAGCTGGGAGGAGACGTAGTACTTGTCCAGCACGACGTCATTATGGATCAGCGAGTAGAGCTCGCTAATGCATACGATCGGTTCGATCTGATTCTCGAAGGAAACGACCGGTCCGAAGTGATCGATCAGCGATTGCCAATGCCGAATCGCATCCTCACCGCGAGCCGCGATGAAGAGAAACTCCCAATGGTCGTAAGTCTCATCGAAGTAATAGATGTGGTCACTGGGCAGTGTACACAGGAATCCGCAATTTTTCGGGACGACGAACTCCTGATTGCCATAGCGAATCATGCCTTGTCCAGATAGGGTGAATTGGAATATAACCCCTTCACCGTCGGTTCGCTTGATTCCATCCCACCGGTAGGCAGAGGATTGAACACGCTCCCAGCCTATGCCGCCAAGACGCATGCTTAATGTGGATGGGGTCAAGTAACGGTATTGAAACGTCTTACGGCTGCATTGCTCGTGTGGGAACCGCAATCATATCTACCCCCGTCCCAATAATGTACTTGATTTCAACAATAGTATAGCAGAAATAGAGAACATACAAATGATAGTTTCGGAGGAATGGACTGTGGACAAAATTACGTTTATCGGGGCAGGCAGTGTGGCGTTCGCCAAAAATGTACTGGGGGATTGCATGCTTGTCCCTTCGCTGTCGCAATTTGAATTCGCTTTGTTCGATATTGACGCAGAACGGCTCAAGGATGCCGAACGGATGCTCACCCATCTGATCGGACAGCTAGGTAGCAGCTGTGTGGTCCGAGCTTATCTGGATCGCAAAGATGCGCTTCGTGGAGCCAAGTATATTATTAATACGATTCAAGTAGGCGGTTACGATCCTTGCACGATTACAGATTTTGAAGTGCCGAACAAGTATGGGCTGCGCCAGACGATAGCCGATACGGTTGGAATCGGGGGTATATTCCGTAGTTTGCGTACGATCCCCGTCATGATGGGCATTGCCCGTGACATTCAGGAAGTGTGTCCAGATGCCTTGTTCTTCAATTATACGAATCCGATGGCGGTTTTGACGAATGTGATGAATACGTATGGGGGTGTGCGCACGGTCGGTCTATGCCACAGTGTGCAAGTATGCGCGCCGCGTCTGTTGAAGCATCTGGGAATGGAAGAGACGGGTGTGCAATGGAAGATTGCCGGCATTAACCATATGGCCTGGCTGCTCGAGGTGACGAGGAACGGTGAAGATTTGTACCCTGAGATCAAGCGGCGCGCCGCGCTGAAGCAGGAGGAGAAACATAACGATATGGTACGGTTCGAGCTGATGAACCGGTTCGGCTACTACATCACTGAATCTTCCGAGCATAACGCCGAATACCACCCGTATTTCATCAAGCGCAATTATCCGGAGTTGATCGACCGGTTCAACATTCCGTTGGATGAGTATCCACGCCGGTGTGTGTGGGCGATCGACAGATGGACGACGATGCGAGATGAACTAGTCAACAATGCAGCCCTGACCCATACACGGTCGCACGAATACATCTCCTACCTGTTGGATGCGATCGAAACGAACATACCGTTCAAGTTCGGCGGTAACGTTATGAACACCGGACTGATCCCTAACTTGCCTCGTGAAGCGTGTGTAGAAGTAGCTTGCATAGCCGATTCGAGCGGTGTGACCCCAACCTATGCCGGTGATTTGCCTGTGCAATGCGCCGCGTTGAACCGAACGAACATTAACACCCAGCTCCTGACGATCGAGGCCGCTACTACACTGAAGAAGGAATATATATATCAGGCCGCCTTACTCGACCCGCATACGTCGGCGGAGCTGTCGATCGACGACATTGTAGCTATGTGCGACGAGTTGATCGAGCGTCATGGCATTTGGCTACCCGCCTATCATTAGTTAACAGGAGGACAGGAAATGATGGATCGGTATCAGTTTCAGCAGAGCGAGTCGGTTGTTGTGGATAAGGCTGAGGGAGAGAATTTATGTGCCTTTCCTGCCGCAGCAGCCTTTCAGGATGAGATTGCAGGAAGTGTGCGCACGAGATTGTTCGTATACTATAGTCAGACGATTGACGACGCGAATGTGCCCCCGTCCGTGGGGCTGCGCATGTCAGACGACCTTGGTAAGTCGTGGCCGCACTACCAGTCGCACGAATGGTTTCCGATCTCGCTCGTCAAGCTGGATAGCGGTGCTATCGGAGGACCGTCATTCGTAGCTGAGATGATCGGAGGCGAGGTGTCCTCGGAGCAGCGGATTCGTTGGGTGGAGTCCGCTGACCACGGGGAGACTTGGACGACAACTGAAGGCAAGCTGGTTACCCCGGTTCCGATGAGATGTGTAGTCGCAGGATCGGGCCGGGGAGGCTTCGCCTTCACATGGGTGCTCAACATGGGGAATGGTACGCTGGGTGCAGCCTTATACGGCTTTTATTCGACCGATACCAAATACCGCACGGTATGGGCACATTCGACTGACGGCGGCGTGAATTGGAGTATTCTATCCACGGTTGCTTATGATCCGAACGTCGGACCGGAGGGTTATTGCGAACCAACAGTAGCCCGGCTAGCCGACAGCTCGCTGCTCTGTGTGATGAGAATCGGCAGCAATAAACCGTTGTACCAGTCGCGATCGATGGACGAAGGACTAACATGGAGCGACCCGGAATCTATTCCGGGTCCTACAACCGAGCTAACCTACAGCGTGCTACCCGCGCTGCGGTTGCTACCTGACGGCAAGCTTGTGTTGAGCTACGGCAGACCGGATACCCGCATGCTGCTGTCGGAGGATGGAAGAGGGTGCAATTGGACTTCATTCGCTACGACCTATTCCGGAACGACGACTGGTTATACCGGTATCGCCGTAACCGAAGATAACCGGATTTTCCTGACAGGTGACAGTGGGGCGAATTGGCATTACAAGTTCTCAGACGGATTTCCGAACCCTAATCCGTTCACGATCTGGGGGAAATGGATCGATATTGTCAATGGGGAGGTAGTGTGACATGGCGAAGGAACACGACACGAACAGGAGCCAGGAGAATGATAACGGTGGTGGCGTCGAGCAACCGCAGCTGTTGTCGAGAAGGGCGATGCTGTCATCACTCGGAATAGCCGGAGCTGCCTTGGCTGTAGGCAGTGTAATTGGCGGAGCCACAAGTACCGTACTCGCCAGTTCATCCGTGACAGACAACGTGTATGGTCGTATGGGGAAGCCGGACCTGAAGCCGAAAGATCTAATGGATATGAACTTCTGCGTGTCCGTTACGGTGGATGAACTCCGTGGATGGGCCTCGCCGGATTCCGAATTCACATATTTCGTCAAGGATGGGAAGCAAGCAGGTCCATTCCAGTACGATTCCACAGATACGACGTCCGTCGACAATGGGGGGACGGTGCTCGTATCGTCGTCAGGCGCCCGCTTCAAACGGTTGTTCGACGGCTCTCTAAACGTAAAGTGGTTCGGGGCCAAGGGGGACGGTGTCAATGACGATGGACCGGCCATACAGAGTGCGATTCAAGCCGGAGGAGCGAGAAGCAACATTTATTTCCCACAGGGTAGTTACCGGATCACCCAGTCGCTCGTAATCAACCAACCTGAGGTGACGTTGTACTCCGATTTCAAGAGCGAGTACACGCCTCGTATCCTATGTACGACAGCGAACACTTGGATGATTCAGGTCAAGCATTACGCCTTTGGTATGAGAAATCTGCAGCTTGAAGGAGACGGGAATATATCGCAAGATCCGTATGTGCCTACGGTCAATGGAATTATGATCGACCGTTCGGATGGTTCGGGGCAGGAGACGCTTTCGAATTTGGACAGCGATATTCAGAACTGCGGGTTTTTCAAGTTGAACGAATGCGTCCGCTGCAAGGGGAGAAACGTCTTCTTCAACTATAATATATTTTCCAGCAGTGTTAAGGGTGTTAGCGTCGATGAATATCCGAACGCAGGTTGCCGAGGATTCCGGTTCGTTCAGAATCGGTTCCATTCGATGGGCAGGGACGTCTCCTTACTTGCGCCCGGTGTGGAATCCTGGTGTATCGAATTCACATCGATCCGTGCATTCGGCAATCAAGTGATAGGGAACATGGTCGATTACTGCAAAGGCTTCTTCAAAGGCCCGGTCGATCGCAGCATGATCAATGACAATCAAGTGTACTTTTCGTTCGGCGACGGTGTGAGAATCGTCAATTCAGACGGTATTACAAATTTATTCCAATCTGGATATGAGCTATGCAATAATAGCTTTGTGGGGGCGACAAATACGGGCTGGAACAAAGCGTACAGTGATGCGCACCAGCAAATGAATTACGGGATCGTTGCGGATGGACCGTTGCTGCAGAACGGCTGCATCAGCAACAATGTCATCACCTTTCCGAACAAGGACGGCATATTCATTAACAATCTGAATGAGGGGGTCATTCAGGACAATTACATCTTATCGCCGAACAAGAGAGCGGACATCGACGGTTCGATATATGCCGGTATTCGCATCAGCACAGGATCGAATAATATGATATCGGGTAACATGATCCGCTCGACGGTACCTAATCGCGTTGCCCACAAGAACGGGATTTACAACGGAGCCAGCGGCTCCAAGTTGATCAACAATTTCGGATTCAATCAGTCGGGTGAATTCGTGGTCAATCTGGCTCCGGATACGACCGATGTGGTCGAACCTGGAACACCTCGATATACGGAAACGTACAAGAGAGACAAGGCGGCGGCGACATTCGGTATGAAGCTGTACACCCACAACGCGGCGTCGCAAAAAACATTGTATGCCGAAGTAGTAGCGATGCAGCAAAGCTCGGCCGCTGGGGCCGAGAAGGCGGATTTGCAGTTCAACAGCATGTCAGGCGGGACATTGAAGCCGTTAATGCGGGCTTCGTGGCAAGGGGCATTGTCCGTTGGAGACCGGGCGGGCAAGGAAACATTGCAGAACGGTTATGTCAACGCGAAGGCGTTGCGCGGGGAGTTTATTTCCTTGATCCCCTTGGAACAATCGACTGTACCGAACGAGTCCATTTTCCTTGATTCAATCGATGCGAAGCTGAAGTTCAAGAACGGTTCCGGCGAAATTGTGATACTAGGTTAATCTTGTAGGAGGCATCCAGACATGATCCATCGACAAGAGTTGAGAATACGTGACCCGTTCGTATTGCCGGTCTCGGAAGAAGGGCTCTACTATTTGTACGGAACGAACAATTTGAACGGGTTCGATGTGTATACGAGTGCGGACTTAGAGCAATGGGACGGACCATTTCCCGTATTTCGCCCGGATGCGGATTTCTGGGCAGACCGCCATTATTGGGCACCAGAGGTGCATCTGTACCGCAATCGGTACTATATGCTAGCCAGTCTCAAGGCGGAAGGGGTATGCCGGGGGACGCAAATATTCGTCGCCGACTCCCCCCGTGGTCCATTCCGTATATGCAGCAATAGTCCGGTAACCCCGGTGGATTGGGAATGCCTCGACGGAACGTTGTACATCGATGAAGCGAACAAACCATGGATGGTGTTCTGCCACGAGTGGCTGCAAGTGCATGATGGCGAGATGTGTGCGGTTCCGTTGACCGATTCGCTGGATGCGGCGTCAGGCGATCCGGTGCTGTTGTTCCGCGCCTCGGAGGCGCCATGGACGACGCCGCGCAATACGGGCATCGATTACATTACGGATGGACCGCTCCTGTTCCGTTCTGGTGAGAAATTGCTCATGATGTGGTCGAGCTTCGGTCAGGACGGATATGCCATCGGAATTTCCCGCTCGGTCTCAGGGTTGGTAGTTGGTCCATGGACGCATGACGAGCAGATGCTCTATGGGAATAACGGAGGACACGGCATGCGATTCCAGAATTGGCAAGGGGAGTGGATGCTGACCTTCCACACGCCCAATTCGTCGCCACAGGAGAGAGCTGTGTTCGTTCCGATCACCGAGACAGGTGAAATTCAGGTGGCAGTTGAGGGGAGATTCCAATGACAGAAGCAGTTCGTATCGGATCAAGGATCGAGATGTTCACCGACGACCGGCTCATTGCGGACATGGATGGAGTTCGCATGATGATGCACCGGCCGGAGCGCAGAGAAGTGGTGCTGACGTTCCCTGAGGTATGGGAAGGCCCGAATTGCACATATTTTACTGTGATTGAGGATCAAGATAAGATTAGACTCTATTATCGTGGCTACTGCTATTCTTCCGATGATTCGGATGAACAGGTAACGTGCTACGCAGAGAGCACGGACGGCATTCATTTCGTCAAGCCTGAGCTCGGACTGATCGAATTCGCTGGATCGAAGCGGAACAATATCGTGTTGAAAGGTATGTTGGCGCATAACTTTGTACCCTTCTACGACCAGTCCCCTGGAGCCGATACATCTGGACGGTATAAGGCGGTTGCAGGCGTCGGCAACTCGGCCCAGACGATGAGCAACCAGTCGCCCTTGTATGGCTTACGGTCGGACGACGGCATACACTGGTCGCTGCTGCAGGAGGAGCCGATACTGACAGATGGATCGTTCGATTCCCAGAACGTTGCGTTCTGGGACAGACACACCGGACAATATCGTTGCTACAATCGGTACTTCACCTCCGACTATATCCGGAGTGTACAGAGCACAGTGTCCGACGACTTCATTAACTGGGGGCCGCAGCACAAGAATACGTACACGAATGATGCACCCTTGGAACAATTTTATACGAATGCAACTATCCCTTGTCCGCAGGCGGAGCATATGTACCTGTCCTTCCCGATGCGGTTCGTAGAGAAGCGGAAGAAGATAAGCGGGCATTCCCATGCTGGAGTAAGCGATGCTGTGTTGATGACAAGCCGAGACGGTTCGACCTGGGATCRCCCCTTCATGGAAGGCTGGATTCGACCTGGATTGGAAGAGCGCAATTGGACAGACCGCAACACGATGACGGCCTTCGGATGTGTGGAGAGCGATACCGAATTCTCCTTCTACATCACAGAGCATTATCGCTTCGAAAGTGTTCGCTTGCGGAGGGTTGCCGTACGGAAGCACGGCTTCGCCTCCATACATGCTGACTATTCGGGTGGTATGTTCACGACTAGACCTGTTCAGTTCACGGGGGATCGACTCGTGCTCAACTATTCCACATCGGCTGTTGGCTCTATTCAGGTAGAGGTAGTGGATGAGTTCAACCAAGCCATAGAAGGATTAACCTTTGACGATATGGAGCCCTTATATGGTGATGCTATACAAGAAGAAGTTCACTGGAAGTCCGGGTTGGGGCTGCGCGAATGGGAAGGCAAGCCGGTTCGATTCCGATTCAAGATGAAGGACGCTGACCTGTATTCATTCCGAGTTATATAAAACTCGATGGAGAGGAGCAACATGCATGCGCATCAAGCCAGTCGAACATCTCATTGTGTACAAGGATGAGCAATATAATGCGTTCCCGAATGTCGTTCAGAATCAGGAGGGACAGTTCGTGCTCGCTTTCCGCCAGGCGCCAGATCGCAAGATCCCATACGGAATCGAACATGTCGACCCTTCGTCGAAGGCCGTGTTTGTGACGTCCGAAGACGGCATCAGCTGGAGCGAGCGAACTCGTATCTTATATGATGATTACTTCTACGGTGTACAGGATCCTTGTCTGAACGTTCTAAGAGATGGCACTCTGTTCGCAACTGTGTTCATGTGGAAGGTTGCGGAACTGGATGACGTGAAGGGGCAGCCCGATTATTCCCACGTCGTATTCGAGAAATGGGTGGGTAAAGCAGTAGGAGCGTTTACCCTTCGTTCGTCAGACGGCGGGAAGACGTGGGATCAACCGATTCCCGTTAGCATTGAGCATACCTACATACGCGGCAACTGTGTGGAGATGGAGGACGGGACGATACTTGCTCCGTTATACGGGAAGGTTGACGGCTGTTGGCGAGTCGTTGTGGGGAAGACCGAGGATCGAGGTGTTACATGGACGGTCCATGCGGAGATTGCACCTGAAGAGGGTTACGGGTTATTCGAGCCTAACTTGTACCGGACTGCTTCAGGCAAGCTCGTCTTGTTCTCCCGCTGTCACAAATCGAAACCGGAAGCCGGAGAAGGTCATACGGCCTATCCACTCGTCACGGCACAATCGACAGACGGGGGAGTAACGTGGAGTCGGCCTGTTCGGCAGGACTATTACTCGCCTAGTCCGTTTCACGTCCTTCGATTAGAGGGCGGGCAAGTGCTGCTCACATACGGTTACCGGTATAGTCCATTCGGCGTTCGGGCCGTGCTGCTGGATGCGGAGTGCGACAATCTGGAGCAAGCTGAAGAGGTCACGATCCGGGACGACGGATACGGGTCGGACATTGGGTATACAAGTGCTGTTCAACTGAAGGACGGCCGAGTGCTTATCACGTATTATTACTCCATGAAGGACGAACGGTATCGGTATATAGCAGGGACGATTTGTGAATTGGAAGAGTAAAATAATCAACATGTTACGGAACGTCACTCCCTTATTGGGGTTCATTCAGGGCCAGCAAGGACGCAAACTGGGAAATAAGGGAACGACGTTCCATCTTGATGAGTTCGAAATACACACCTACCGAAGCGGGTTCGCTGAATAGTACAAAACAAAGCACAGAATATCCCTTCTGTGTTTTTTTTGTGATTCTAGCGCGAAAGAAAGGGCTAGGGCAGGCCATTAAGCTAAAGGACCCTCTAGGAGTTTACCCACACGCCTTCCCGGTCTGCTCACATACATATAGAGACGCTGTTTCTCAAGCGGTCCTTATATAGGATAGGGGAGAGACTGATTGGAGACTGAAGCGGCAGCCTTTGAAGAATTGTTTAATTATAAAGGATTAGTTCCAAAATTTCATACTGCAAAAGAAATGGCTGGATTTATGTTAGACCTTTATGATGGCGAGAAAGCTGTTGGAATTGTGAATGGAAAAACGTATGACTTCGAATTAAGAGATCCGATTTATCCGTATGTGTCGAGGACAAGAAACTAGTTTTTGAAAATCCGTAAACTAGCTTGTCACCAATGTTGTGATTTCCAGTGGACACGATAGTATATTTTCAGAATTGTTTACTTTTCTATACTATGAATAACTTAGTACTTTTATTGGGAAAATAATGAAGGTGATTATGAATTCATGTAAAGAAAGAGTGATCAATTGAATACGAGTAAACTGTTAATCCCAGCCGAACCAAAGAAAAGGCAACCTTCGAAGTGCCAAGGCTGCATATGGGGAAACTGGGACGGTCTTATGCAATACTGTCCTAAGTTAAAATGTATAAGGGATTGAAGATTGAAGCCACTAACGAATTCAGGTACAAAGGAGTCTAAAATGGAAAAAAACAAACGTGATACGGTTATCCACTCTGAGGATCGAAACGTAATAAATGGTGATGAAGCAGCGACAAGTTCGTTTCTGAACGGACAGAAAGTTACAGAGGATGAAAGTGAGCCAGGTCCAATGGAACGAGCAAAAGAGGTTATGGAGAACATAGGAATCAAGATAAACAGTATTTAAGGCAAAGCCACTGAGTTCCAAAAAGCATGCAATTGGAAACAGTAAACTATTTTCTTCTACCAAAACAAAGCACAGTATGTCCCTTCTGTGCTTTGTTTTGTGATATTGTGCTTTCAAAGAAAAAAGAGTTGCTGGAGAGAAACCTCCGGGTGCCAAGGCGCGCTAGGACAGAAGCCAAGGAGACGTTTAGTGGGGACAAGCCTAATAGTCCACTTTCACTCCAATAATCCTAATTCTTCATATACCTTACTGGAGACGACACCGTTCTGTATCAATTGACGGTCGCGCTGAAATTTTTTTAAGGCTGCGGTTGTAGTCGTACGAAACTTGCCGTCACATATTCCCTCGAAGTATCCGGCACTCTTCAATCGTGACTGGATCAGTTGTACGTCTCCTCCGACATCACCTTCCGCCAAATCCCTCGGGTTATGACTCATATTCCCTAATACATGCCCATAGATCGTAACTTTTGTTCCGAGTGGAATCATCTCGAATAATTCGATGACGTCGCTGTTAAGCATACGAATACAGCCGTGGCTCAGATGCTGGCCGATGGAATGCGGCTTGTTCGTACCGTGAATGCCGTAAGTACCCCAAGGAACATCTAATCCGAGCCATCGTGGACCAAAGGACGCCCCCCAATTTTCTCCTTTGTAAACAACCTTGTATTCCCCAACAGGGGTAGGGGTGGACAGATTACCAACGGCCACGGGATAAGTCTTTATTTTCCGACCTTGCTCCCAAACAACTAGTCGGTGTTGTAGGGGATACACCTCAATGGAATAGTACCCTTGGTCAGTTGCAATTGGCACCGATGGATCGGCATAAGCGGACATCATACCGGTTTTTCCATTCATGATCAAAATCAGTATAACAAATATTACCACTCGATGCGGAAGGGAGTGGGGAAGTATGTTTCGAATCATCATGTATCACCACTTTTTTTTTCTATGTTGCAACCGAAGTCACCTATTCTATCCGTTCATAATCACTCCGCCAGTGACATGAATAAACTGTCCAGATACATATGACGAATCATCTGACGCCAAATAAACGTAAGCGGGGGCGATTTCATAAGGTTGGCCGGCGCGTTTTATCGGGTTCTTTGCCCCCCAATTCGCCACTTGATCTGCCGGGAAAGAAGCCGGAATGAGCGGAGTCCATATCGTTCCGGGTACGACACCGTTAACGCGTATCCCTTGGTCATGCAAGGACTTGGACAAGGAACGCGTGAAAGCTACAATCGCTCCTTTGGTCGCGGAATAATCGATCAATTGTTCGTTTCCTTCGTAAGCCGTTAGCGATGCCGCATTAATAATGGCGCTGCCCGGTTTCATATGTGGCAAAGCAGCTTTGCACAAGTGAAAAATAGAAAAAAAGTTTGTCCGGAACGTCTTTTCTATTTGTTCGGAACTGATGTTCTCCAAACTGTTCTGAACATGTTGTTCCGCGGCGTTATTGACCAAAATATCCAGCTTGCCGAATTGCGCAACCGTTTGTTCCACCACCTGTTGGCAAAACGATTCATTTCCGATATCTCCGGCAATAGATACACACTTACGTCCTTTTTGTTCCACGAATTGCTTTGTTTCTGCCGCGTCGGAATGTTCATTCAAGTAAACAATGATGACATCCGCACCTTCCTTAGCAAAGGCAACGGCAATGGCCCGTCCTTGACCGCTATCGCCGCCTGTTATTATGGCAACCTTATCCTTTAGCTTTCCGCTGCCGATGTAATTTGGATTATCGAATACGGGTCTCGGATTCATAAGCGATTCAATGCCCGGCTGCTGATTTTGGTGCTGAGCAGGATAAGGGGGGGACGGCTGCATTTGAGACTGGGCTTGATTCGGATCTTGTGTTGTCGTTGTTGCCATGGATCGATTCTCCTTTGTTATATTGATTTGAAGTCCGGGTGCGGAATTGGGGCAGTAAGCACATCGAGCAATACCGCCCTTTTGCTCGTTCGTGATTGGATCAATGCTTCTTCTAATTGTTCAGCATTTTCGGTTCGATAAGCATTCCATCCGCAAGCTGCTGCAACTTGAACGAAGTCCGGATTGGTTAGTTTCGTTCCTTCGGGTTTAAGCCCCGTCATGATCATTTTGTCCCGTTCCATTTGTAACGTTCCGTTGTTCAAAACAATAAGGGTGATCTGCAATTCGTATCGCGTGGCGGTTAATAAATCGGCTAAAACCATTGCCAATCCGCCATCGCCCGTAACACAGACGACTTGTTTTTGCGGCGAGCATAACTTGGCCGCCATAGCGGCAGAAAGTCCGAATCCCATGGTACGCCACCGGTCGGAGAGTAAAATGTGTTGCCGTTTTGCCAGAAAATTTCTCATAAACCAGAGTGTACAATCGCCCTCATCCAGGGCGACCACTGCATCTTCGGCTATATATTGTTCCACTATTCTAATGATGCTTGAGGGCGGGAGCGGAGACCCGGATTGACTTCTCTCACTTTCGTTTTGTACCAACCATTCCCGTTTGCAATGCTGAACCTCATTGATCCAAGCCGTGTTGGGTTTGTATGGCCTCAATCCCTCGATCAATTGCAGAACAACACTCGCTGCATCCCCGACGAATCTGATATCCGCCGGAACGGTAATCCCTAGATCCACTTGGTGTCGGGCGATTTGAACAACTCTTGCCGTATCAGGGACAACTCCCTCCGGCCACCAAGACGTTTCAATGGCAAGCACGACGTCCGCCTTCCGGAACAACGCTGATAGATGTGGGTTGCCGCCTTCTCCAAGGCCGTTCAACATCAACGGGTGCTTATCCGGAACAACACCGATCGCTCCGTAGCTCATCGCGATTCCGCATCCCCAAGTATCCGCTAATAGTTGGATAGATTCTCGGGCGGATCGAGCGCCGCTGCCTACTAGCAGGAAAGGGTGCTTGGCGGATTGCATAAGATGCAACGCTTGATGCAAGTCCACCGGACCGGAAACAGGAACGGATAAATGAGGTTGCCCTGACGGCTGCATGGCCGTAGTCATGCCGAATAGATCTGATGGGATGGACAAGTGGGATACGGTTCGGTACAAATTGGATGTATACATCGCTTGTGTGAGGGATTGGACTACTGCATCCGGATGAACGACCAATTGACTATAAGGTGAAACCGCATGTACCAGCTGTTGTTGATTGATGTATTGTTTGTAGAAAGTGCCGATTTTGTTGAGCGGCGCTTGACCGGTAATCGCAAGCACCGGTGCTTTGTCCAAGAACGCATCGCCCAACCCATTGATGAGATTGGCAAGTCCCGGTCCCATCTGCCCCATACAAACGCCAAGTTTACCTGTTAATTTCGCCTCGGCCGAGGCCATCATGGCGGCTACGGATTCGTGTTTGACGGCAATAAATGAAATGGTATTTTGTTTAGCAAGCGCGTCCATAAGTCCGAAGACGGCATCTCCGACGACCCCGTATATTCGCTTTACTCCCCATAACTGAAGTTGTTCCAGAATTACCTGCGCTACAGGCTGCGGAGCACGCTGATGTTGCTGTAAGCTTGGCATGTGACTATGCTCCCTCATTACCTTTTCCGAGTAGTATGTCATACACAATTATCAATTATTACTAAGACATGGATTGGAATAGTTTCACATCGCACAGGAAATAATTTGAATCGACTATACCGTATATGGAAAAGAGGCAATGGTATGAATTGGTCTATGTGGTCCATTGATCGAATACTCATTTTGTTCGTCTGTTTGGCGTTCCTGATAATGGGAATTCAAGTGACGATGTTTCATTACCGGCAAAATTTTAACCATAAATCGATGTGGGTACCCGTCATTTCCGCACCTATATTCTTTATAGTGGGTATCATTTTGACCTGGTATAACGCTCCTTGGTTRCACACGTTGTTTCTGGTACTGATGTGGTTCGGCGTTGTAGCTGGCTTGATTGGGTTTTATTTCCATTTCCGTGGAGTAGGGGTTCGAGTCGGGGGATGGGCATTACGCAACTTTCTCATTGGACCGCCAATCACCCTGCCTTTAATGTTCTCTGCTTTGAGCGTACTTGGTTTGATCGCAATGTACTGGAAGGCGAGGTGATCCTATGCTAAATCAAAGCCACTATCCATCATTCGATGTCATGAACGAGAAGGATGAATGGGATGACCATACCCAAACGATCGTTATTTCCCGATTGAAATCGAACCGAGACTTTCAATTTCTTACACCGACCGAAGCGGAAATGGTTAGACGAATCAGCTCGCTGCTGGTAAACGACGAAACCCCGGAAGTGCTCCATTTCGTAGTCGCACATATCGACCAATCGTTGCATCAATCGCCAGGAGAGAGCCAGAGAAAAGCAGGCGTTCCCGAGGCCTCCGTATTAGTCCGAACGGGACTGGAGGCGATCGAACAAGGGGCTCAATCGCAATATGGATCTTCTTACGTAAATCTGGATATCGCCGAACAAAAACTATATTTACAGCACCTCAGTGAATCCATTGCCGAACCACAGGAAGTATGGACCTCCATTCCGCAAAAGGCGCTGTTTATGAAAATACAGAATTTAACGGTCGAAGCGTACTGCTCGCATCCGAATGTATGGTCCGAAATCGGTTATGCGGGTCCGGCTTATCCGCGAGGTTATGTACGTACACAGTTCGGACAATTGGATCCTTGGGAGGCGCAACCGGAACAATGATAAACCGGAAATATGTGGACGAAGAAGTGGATGTTGTAATCGTTGGAGCAGGGGCTGCGGGAGGTGTGCTCGCCAAAGAATTGAGCGAAGCTGGCATGAGTGTAGTTGTTTTGGACGCAGGGCCGTTTCGCGATGCACAAAAAGATTTTGCAAGTGACGAACTTTCGATGAAAAATTTGGGGTGGCAGGATACCCGGATCGTGGACGGGAGCGACCCGTTAACGATGGGACATAACAACTCCGGCCGGGGCATCGGCGGGGGAACCGTGCATTTTACGGCTGTCTTTTTGCGATTCCACGACGCGGATTTTAAAGCGAAGACGTTCGATGGAGTAGCCGATGATTGGCCGATCGGCTATGCGGATTTGGAACCGTACTACGCCAGAAACGAGAAAGAAATTGCTGTCTCCGGGCCGAAGCATTTTCCTTGGGGCAATTACCAAGGCCCTTATCCTTATCCGGAACGGGAGCCTCTTAGCCCGAATGCCTATATGTTTATGAATGGGTGCGACAAGCTGGGGATCCAATCTTCCGTTGCTCCGCTTGCGATTCTTTCCGCACCGTTCGAAGGCCGTCCGCCTTGCATTAATCGGGGATTTTGCAATCAAGGATGTATGCCCGACGCCAAATTCAGCACCCTCATCGTCCATATTCCCAAAGCGATCAAAGCCGGAGCTGAGGTACTGGCCGATTGCATGGTAACGCAAGTGTTAATGGGCAAAGACGGGAGAGCGAAAGGGGTCGCCTTCGTTCATGATGGAAGAACGTATGAACAGAAGGCGAAAATCGTGATCGTATCCGCCTATGTGGTAGAGACGCCGCGGTTGCTTCTCAACTCTGCAAATGCCCAGTTTCCGGACGGACTCGCGAACAGCAGCGGATTAGTTGGGAAATCGATTATGGTCCACAGCAGCCAAGACGTCTATGCCAAATTCGACGAAGAAATCAGACTCTATAAAGGCACTCCCATGCTGGCGACGACCCAAGATTTTTACCGTACCGATCCCAAAAACGACTTTGTCCGTGGGTATACCCTTCATTCGCATGGAGCGAGGCCAGTCGAATTTGCGAGCGGAATTTCGAAAGCGAAGGGAGGGCCGGTATGGGGCGAGCGATTCAGAGAGACTTTGCTGGAGTACAACTACTATGGAAGAGTCACTTTGGTCGGTGAAGTTTTGCCTAGCACAGCGAACCGGGTAACGCTCACAGATGAAAAAGACGAATACGGATTGCCGCGTGCAAAAGTGACATTCAGCTATGGGAATAACGATAGAAAGCTCATCGATCATGCAGTCGGTAAAATGAGCGCCATACTTGAGGCGGCAGGCGGGAAAGTCGAATACGTCATTCCGGATACTGCTCATATGATGGGGGGCTGCCGGATGGGGAATGATCCCGACACTTCAGTCGTCAATTCATATGGGCAAACCCACGACATCCCCAATTTGTTTATATGCGATGCGAGCATTTTCGTCACTTCGGGCGCAGGCAATCCGACAAATACGGTTATGGCACTTGCGTTAAGAACGGCGGATTATATCAAGGCAAAAGCGAAGAAGCTGGAAATGTCGGGGTCGGTTTAACCGGCCTTTTGGCATAGATCCACATATTGTCGATAGGCAAAATCATCCGCACATTGTTCAATATGAAGCATTCGGTAATTCATTGACACTCCAGCCGCTCTCTTCAGAGCGGCTTGATACGATTTAAGGTCTTTTTCTTCATTGTCTCTTAAATAAGCCAAAGCATCGATAAGATGGTAACATTCATGAAAGAAAATAAAATAGGGAAGTGCCCTTACAGTAATATTAAATTTGGACATCACTTGTCGCTCATCTGACGTAACGTAACGGTCATAAGGAACTTGTATAAGAATCCTAGCTTTTTTGTTTTTTCGGTCCAATATAACCGAGCCGCCATAAAAAGGTCCCCATGAAAGCTGAAGCGAGCATGTTATGGTAGACGCTTGGGGGGAAACGAGTTCCAGTTGATGGAGAAGTCTTTTTTTCCAAACGAGCAGCCTTAATTTTCTCCATTTATAAAGTGATATTATTTTTCTGAACATCGAACCCCTCCCCCTGTCCACCATACAACGGAGGGCGGTTCTTATACAATGTGTAAATGCAGGAATATTCATGTTGAAGGAAATGTAGTTAAAAGCCCAGACCAATCACGTCTTTTAGTTATGAATCATGGAACAATTTCAAAAACAGTACCTTGGTTAGAATCAGCCACTTTCATAGAGCCATAAACCCCTAAATATAGTCTGGTTTGATTCAGATCCGTTCCCAAACTAACATAATAAGCGGATTGAGACCCAAAATTATAATCGGTTTCAATAACACTAAAATCATTTAGTTTACAATCCGTTCTTACCCTGGTATAAGCTAAAACCCCTTTAACCGGATTTTGAGATTCTTCATGCCGGGCAAGATCGGTAAACACAACGCTTCCCGTTAAATCGGGGATTTCATTCCCCATATAGGGCTGGACTCCTGTAAGTGCAGTTGCTCCAAACTTATCGGTTCGGGGATCTTTATGGAAATAACTAGTTAGAGGCTGAAGACGCCGCACTGAAGTTTTTACTGCTTCATCGTAATAAGCAATTGTTTTCTCATCCAAAGCCGGATTTGCAGAGCAGCCTGTTATTATCGAAGTAGGAAGAGCGCCTTCCCACCCTCGCCAGCCAAAGTTAATAAATCCTTCTTGGTCAGGTTCAGTATTCATTAAAAAAGCTTGAATAAGTTGAGTAACCGGTATGGGTTTATAATGAATGAATGAAAAAATCGACTCTACGAGATCCTGTCCGACATTTCCTACGTATTTGATATACTGATTATTAAACCTTTGAAATGAAATACCTGGTATATTGCGAACTCCTTTGGCAATTACCGTGAGCGTTTCCTGAATAGGTACGGGTAGCTCATTAAAACGTGTAACTACGGGCGGATTATCGATAAATGTATTCTTAACGACATCAATTTCAATTATTTTACCTGCGATTTCCATATCATCTTGGCTTAAATTAAATGGATCATAGCCTGATCCGCCATCTCCTGTTG
>NZ_JBFUIX010000072.1:0-33854 GCF_056401635.1 Paenibacillus sp. P4_E11
GGTTTAGAGGACGTGCAACGATATCTTCTAGAGTCGGCTCAGCACTATGAGCATTGCGCGGAGACCTTCCAGGAGCTGTGCCGGATGTTTCCATTTGGTGCCAAGCTATTGTCGCCCAATGATCCACCAAACGGGCAAAAAGCGATCGCCTTGCTACGTCAGGCCAGAGCTGCTGAACAGCAGGGATTGGCTGCCTTGTACCATGTCGCGGGCTTTTTGTCGGTGGTACAGCGTCAGGATGCTCAGTAGGAGAAGGGAGCAGGAGTATGGGAGTAATCGAATATGGTGTTTCAGGCTAGTAAACGTCTTGTGGTTTTCCACCGTTCTATAACGAAATGCCGGGAGTGATCGTCCCGGCACTATTATATATTAGGAATGTCGAGGCGTGTCGTCGCTTTCGCGAGGATTGTTTTGTGCTGGATGAACCTCATGGTTTTTTAAAACTTGCGCCGCGTAATTCTGGTTTGTGTTATATTTGTTTCCCTCGTTCTTCTTCATACCTTTGGGCATATGATTCACCTCCATCCTTGTGAGCCTGAGAAGTGTGACTCTCTTTTGCGATTTCAAATTGAGTCATACATCATAAGCTAATCCTACTCCGATCATCATTATGATGGTTCATACCGTGTGAACTTATGCATCCACAATTGGAAACCCTAACTGCAAGTGGATTAACCGAATCGGTTCGTTCACAGGTCGTGGTTCAACCATTTCCCATATCTCTCCCTCCTGGATTTCGGTATAATGGTGGGAATGAAAGCAATTACAACGAGTGAGGGGAAGCTTGTATGAGTGGGAAGAAGGTCCGATTCAATAAACGCAGCGTGATCGTGACGTGGCTATTCTCCTACATATCCGTTCTGCTAGTTCCCATCATGATCAGCGGAGTGATCTATGTGGCGACTTGGCACGTCGTGGAATCTGAGATCACTCGTGCCAACGAATCCTTGCTGAAGCAGACCGAACAGGCAATCGACAGCAGCTTGAAGGGAATCGAGCGGTTAAGTGTGGAGATTGCGCTCAACAAGCGGGTGGCGGCTTTCCTAAGTGTAGCGAAACCGCTTACAGACAACGACTACTACGAGGTAGTCAATATTGCGAACGATCTGCGCGTGTACAAGATGGCCAATGACTACATCGAACAAATCTATATTTACTACAAGAACAGCGACACGGTCTTATCGACCCGGGATCATATGAATAGCCGCCGCTTGTACGAAATCGTTCGCGAACGGGACGACATGAGCTACGAGCAATGGAAAGCTTTTTTCGATAAGCGGTATATGCAGGAATATGYGCCAGTGCGGATTAAGGAAGACAATCAGTCGGACAAAGCGGTGATGTACGCTAAGTCTGTCATTCTGGACAACCCGGATCAGCCGGGGGCGGTCATTCTGTTCGTCATTAAGGATTCGAAGCTGCTGGAGAACATATCGTCGGCTAATCATGCCACAGTAGCGGTATTGGATAAGCAAAATCGCTTGGTCGCTTCGACCGACTCCGAATATAGCTCTGAACATCAGCTAGTGGACAAGCTTATCGGCGGGAATGGTCTGTTCTACGATCAGGTGTCCGGCAAGAAAGTGGCGGTCTCCTATACAACATCAAGCAGCACCGGGTGGAAGTATGTCTCGATGATTCCAGCCGAGCTGTTCGATGAGAAGATGCAATACATGAAGAAGCTAATCTACGCAAGCATTGTGTTGTGTCTCTTGGTCGGAGGTGTAGTGACGTATTGGTTTCTCAAAAAAAATTACATCCCGATCAGTCTGCTCATTCGCAGCCTCTCCGTCAAATCCGGCGTCTCTTACAACGAAAGCTCGAACGAATATTTGTACTTGCAGGATGCGCTTAACAACACGTTCGCCGAGAAGGAGAAGATCGACCAGCGCTTGAACCAGCATCGTGATGCGATACGGTCGCATTTTCTACAGGGCTTGCTGAAGGGGCGGCTCGACCAGAATGTACCTGTGCACGAGTCGCTGGCCGCTCACGATATTCGTTTCGCAACGCCAACCTTCGCGGTGTTGATGTTTCATGTCGAGAACTATGGGAAGTTGGACTCGGCGGCCTATACCGACCCGCAGAAGGCGAAGCTGCTGCATTTCATCGTGATGAATATCGTAGAAGAGGTTGCGGGAGAGCGACATCAGGCGTTCGCCGCCGATATGGACGACTCGCTCGCTTGTATCGTCAATTTCCGGACGGAAGCGGATCAAGAGGAGCTTCAGCGTATCGCTCGGCAGGTGAAGCAATTCCTGCTCGATCACTTCCATGTGAACTTAACCGTGGCGATTAGCGGCATTCATCAGGACTTGTACGGGCTGCCTCGCGCCTATCAGGAAACATTGGAGGCGATGGAATACCGGCTCGTCATGGGCAGCGGCGAGATGATCGCGTACGAAGACTTGCCGAGCACGGAAGCGACAGGTGGACCGGGCAGCTATTATTACCCGTTGCATGTGGAGCAGCAGTTGATCAATTTCGTTAAGACAGGCGATTTCGAACGCTCGAAGGCCATTATCGATGAGATTATCCAGATTAACACGGTCAACACATCGATCTCCGTCTCGCATGCCAAGTGCCTTATGTTCGATCTTATCAGTACATTGCTCAAGACGGTGGATGAGATCGGGGCAGACAGCAAGCGGAAGGTCATGGAGCATGTCGACCCGATCGATCGGCTGCTGGCCTGCGAGACGATCAAGGACATGGTGGTGCAAATCCGTGATGTGCTGGAGCGGGTGTGTCGGACGATTGAAGAGGATCGCAAGCAAGAGGTGAATCCGATCAGCCAGCAAGTTATCGACTACGTGACGCAGCATTACAACAATGAGAATCTGAACATCTCGATGATCGGAGAAACGTTCGGTCTTACACCTTCTTACTTGTCCAAGCAGTTCAAGACGCAGACAGGCGAAGCGTTGCTCGATTTCATCAACAAGACCCGTCTGGAAGCAGCCAAGAAGCTGCTCACCGAGCAACAGTTGCCAGTAGCGGAAATCGCCAGAAGGGTCGGGTACGCCGATATCAATACGTTCAACCGGATTTTCAAGAAATTCGAGGGGATCACACCGGGCAAGTACAAGGGAATTGGTAGTGGTTGAGGTGCCTAATCGATATATAGGGGATGTCCAAAGAGCCGCTTGATGCGGCTTTTCCGGTTTTTGCAGAGGCAGTTGAGAAATTGCATATTGACGATTCGCGATTTTGAAGACGTTATTGGCGTTTTGATTATATTCAAGGGCGGCTGCTGCCTGCATAATGACGCTTAGGTGCACAGAGATTGCACACTTACCTTATTAGTGATCAGGGGGATGGGCATGGGAAAACAGTTCAATAAACGGACATTCAGCATGGCAGTATGTGTCGCATTAGCATCCAGCATGTTCGTAGCTTGCACGAAGCAAAACACAGGGGAAACGAAAGATTCCCCGAAGTCGTCGTCAGCGGTCGCACCAGAAGCCGGGAAATACCCGATTAGCACGACAGAGACGTTAACGTCCTGGGAGCAGATTAATCCGAACCTCATTACGTTCTTTCCTAATCTGTCCGACTCGCCGTTCGGCAAGCAGTTGGAGAAGGAAACTGGTATTAAAGTGAAGTACACCCACCCGGCAGACGGCCAATCGAAGGAACAGTTCAACCTGCTGATCGCCTCGAACAATTTGCCGGATACGATTGAATATGACTGGAACACCGGGTATCCCGGAGGACCAGAGAAGGCCATCTCCGACAAAGTGATTCTGCCCTTGAATGAGCTGATCGACAAGCACGCGCCTAATCTGAAGAAGCTGCTCGCCAAGGATAAGGAGCTTGAGAAGATGATCAAGACGGACAGCGGCAAGTATTATGTATTCCCGATGATCCGTCCGGACAACGGGCTTGTGTATCGCGGACCGATGATTCGTAAGGACTGGCTCGACGAGCTGAAGCTCACGGTACCGACTACGATCGACGAATGGTACACCGTATTGAAGGCGTTCAAAGAGAAGAAGGGAGCTGCCGCTCCGTTAACGGCCCAATACAACAATGAGTTGAACCTGCAAGACGCCTTCATCGGCGCTTACAAAACCGCCAATCGCTACTATGTAGACGACGCCGGCAAAGTGAAGTATGGACCAGCCGATCCGCAATTCAAGGAAGCGCTTACGCTGCTGCGCAAATGGTACGCGGAAGGGCTGCTCGACAAAGACTTCGCCCTGAACACCGATTCGAAGGCGTTCGATACGAAGATGATGAGCAACGCCTCTGGGGCAACTGTCGCGCTGTTAAGCGGAGGCATGGGACGCTGGATGGAGACGGGGAAGAAGGCAGATCCGAAGTTCCAGCTGGTGGCCGCGCCTTACCCGACGGTTAAGAAAGGCGAGAAGGCGTTTATTGCTCAGCGTGAATTCAAGTACGCTCCAGCGGCTAGCAAGGCTGTCACGACTGCTGCCAAGAACCCGGAGCTGGCGATCAAATGGCTGGACTATGCATATAGCGAGAAGGGCAGCTTACTGTTCAACTTCGGTATTGATGGCGACAGCTATACGGTGAAGAACGGTACACCGACATATTCAGATAAGATGGTGAAAGACCCTAAGTACAACTTCCAGCAAATGGTGTCCCAGTACACGAAGCCGAACGGCCCGTTCCCAGGCGACGACAGGAAGACGTTCAATACGTACCCAGAGCAGGATGAAGCGATTAAGATTTGGGAGCAGACTGAAGCAGCCAAGCATGTCATGCCTTCATTCATAACGCCTACTGTAGAAGAGAGCAAGGAAATGGCCAAGTTGACCACAGCGATCACGAGCTATAAGGAAGAAATGTTCATCAAATTCGTCATGGGCAAGGAATCGCTCGACAAATTCGACGACTATGTGAAGCAATTGAAGGATATGGGGATCGACAAAGTGATTAAGATTTACCAGGATGCGCTGGATCGTTACAACAAGCGCTAATACACAATAGAATGGCTGCTTGCTTCAGCGATGCGCCTGAAATCTGCATCAGCAGTTGCTTCTGTCAGGATGGCGGGGCGCATCGTCCGGGCAGCGGCTATATGAATGGATGGAGGGAGTTCAAGTGGCAGCAGTGAATCAAGAAACATCGAGGGTTCCCTTTATTCCGAAGAAGCGAACCACTTTTGGCCTAATCATGGATATTCGCAAGAACAAGCTGCTGTATGTCATGCTGCTTCCCGTCTTGCTGTTCTACGTAGTGTTTCACTACGCCCCGATGTATGGCGCGATTATTGCCTTTAAGGATTTTTCCCCACGTCTAGGGATATGGGGAAGCGACTGGGCAGGGTTTGAACATTTTGAGACGTTCTTTAACGGCGCTTACTTCTGGAGGACGATCAAGAATACGATTCTGATCAGCTTCTATGAGCTCATATTCGGTTTCCCGGCACCCATCATTCTAGCTCTGTTATTGAATGAAGTGAGACATTCCTTGTTCAAGCGAACCGTGCAGACGGTCACTTATCTACCTCATTTCATCTCGCTTGTCGTCATCTGCGGCATTATTAAGGACTTTACTTCCAGTGATGGTGTCATTAACGATCTGATCGTCTTCTTCGGCGGTGAACGCATCTCCTTACTGCTTGAGCCGAGCTGGTTCCGCACGATCTATGTGTCATCCGGCGTTTGGCAGCATATCGGTTGGGGGACGATCATATTCCTCGCAGCCTTGACCGGCATCGATCCGGAGCAATATGAAGCGGCACGTATGGATGGGGCTGGCCGATGGAAGCAGATGCTGCACATTACACTGCCTGGCATTATGCCGACGATTGTTATTTTGCTTATCTTAAGTGTTGGTCGGATGATGAACGTGGGCTTCGAAAAAATCATCCTGCTATACAATCCAGGCACGTACGGAACGGCGGACGTTATATCCTCCTACGTGTATCGAGTCGGACTGCAGGATTTCAATTACAGCTTCAGCTCGGCGGTCGGGTTGTTTAACTCCTTGGTGAACTTCATTCTTGTTGTGTTCTCCAACTGGTTAAGCCGTCGATTGAACGACACGAGCTTGTGGTAGGGGAGGAGAATGGGGATGCTGAACCGGCCAACATGGTCTGAACGGGTGTTCGACCTTGTGAATATGATTTTTTTGACCGCGTTGATGATCGTTACGATATACCCGGTCCTGTACGTAGCGTTCGCTTCACTTAGCGATGCCGGGAAATTAATGGCGCACAATGGAATCTTGTTGAAGCCGATGGGGTTCTCGTTGGAAGCCTACCAGAACGTGTTCCAGAACCCGATGATTCTGAAAGGATATGGCAATACATTTTTCGTTGTCGTGGTTGGCTTGGCCTTCAATATATTGCTGACCGCGTTCGGAGCGTACGCCCTGTCTCGCAAAAGCTTACGCTATCGCAAGCAGTTGATGTTGTTCATCGTGTTTACGATGTTTTTCAGCGGTGGGTTGATCCCGTTCTTTTTCACAGTAAAAGGGGTCGGCCTCGTGAATACGCTCTGGGCACTCATTATTCCACAGGCGATCAACACGTTCAACCTGATTATTATGAAAACAGCGTTCGAGGCTATACCGGACAGTCTGGAGGAATCAGCCAAGATGGATGGGGCGAACGACTTCGTTATTCTGTTCCGTATCATTCTGCCCCTGTCGATGCCAGTCGTGGCCGTCATGATGCTCTATTATGGCGTAAGCCACTGGAATTCCTGGTTCAACGCGATGATCTTCTTACAGGAACGTTCGCTCTATCCGCTGCAGCTGGTGCTGCGTGAGATTCTGCTTCAGGGTGAGGCTAGCTCGATGGCTACTGGGGCGATGGCGGGAGACATTGCGATGCTGTCCGTGACACTCAAGTACGCGACGATCATTGTGGCGACGGTGCCGATCCTGCTTGTTTATCCGTTCTTGCAAAAGTATTTCGTCAAGGGCGCGTTAGTCGGTGCAATCAAAGGGTAAGGGGGCGATTGCTCTGGGTTTTTCTTTACTCCTTCGCTAGATGCTAGATTAATTTACCCACTACAGACAGGAAATTACCAATCTTTGGCGAATCTATATCGATAAATACAAATTCTTGTTCATTTCCGCGTCTATGGATGGGCTTTGCTTCGCAAAAAAATTTCGATAAGCAGTTCGCTACACCGTTCTATGTAAGATGATCTTCAACGAATCGCTGGAGAGTATCGAGATGGAAGGAGGTGAATGCCTTGAAACGTTATATGCTTCTGCTCTTTTTATCTCTTTCTATCCTTTCGATAAGCTTCGTGTGGGAGTGTTCTGCATCGGCCGCTAAGGAGCAGCCTGTCTCTCCGGGCTTGCTGGGCGGGTTAACGGGACTTGTAAATAGTGTGACCGAGACCTTGAAGCCGGTAACGCAAACAGTGGACACGGTGTTGACGCCTGTGGTCGAACCGGTGTTGTCCCCGGTGACCGAGACCTTGAAGCCGGTAACACAGACAGTGAACACGGTGTTGAAGCCTGTGGTCGAGCCGGTGCTGACTACGGTCACTGATACGCTGATGCCGGTAACGCAGACAGTGGACACGGTGTTGAAGCCCGTGGTTGAGCCGGTGCTGACTACGGTCACTGATACGCTGGTGCCGGTGACGGAGACAGTGAGCACGGTGTTGACGCCCGTGGTCGAGCCGGTGCTGACTACGGTGACAGACGCGCTGGTGCCGGTAACGCAGACAGTGGGCGCGGTGTTGACGCCCGTGGTCGAGCCGGTGCTGACTACGGTGACAGATGTGCTAGTGCCGGTGACGGAGACGGTCGGCAAGGTGTTGACGCCTGTGGTCGAATCGGTGAGCTTGGTATTAACGCCTGTAGTTAAGCCAGCGCTGACAACGGTAACCAATGTACTGAAACCGGTGACGGAGACAGTGGGCACGGTGCTGGCGCCCGTGGTCGAGCCGATCACTACTGTACCGGTAGTGGAGCCACCGAAGCCGCAAGGGAAAGGGAACGAACCGGCTCCTAGTGTACCTGACGTACCCCAATCCTCGCCTCCAACCTCTCTTGAGCTGGAGGCATCGGCATCGGTAACCGTACCATCGGACGAGGTTGCGTCTCACAGTTACAAGCCACCGCCATCTCATTCGGCTGCGATCCACCCTGCAACGGGGAATCGGCCCATTCCTCCACCGACTATTACAGAGTATTCGCTGCGGTCGGAACCGACGTTCGATTCGCTCTCGACCTCTCAGGCCGAGGTGCAGTCGGAGACAGAGCGAGTAGCTCTGGCTGCTTCCAATTCTAAAAGTCGATCGAAGGATGATAGGGTATTACCTGTTATTGAACGGGAACCTTCTCAGCCATTGCCATCGCCATCGTTGCGAGGGACGCCACTGGATGAATCATCATGGCCGATTCCCCTCTCGCCTTTTTCGGAAATGCCGATGGCTGTCATCATGTATAGCCCGCCGTTTTGTCCCAATCCGGGGAAAGTGTCCAGTTCTGCACACGGTCTCTCATTCACGGGAATTCTGAATAACACCGTTGATACCAAGCTGCTCAGTAAGATCCGGCTGTGGGTCAGCTTCACCAAACCGTACACGAAATGGTCGAACGCACCGCCTGGACGTCCGCCCATGTCCTTCTTGGCCTCGAGGAATCAATAACCTTAATCGAGACAAGGAGTGACTTCGAGAATGGTAAGCTCGAATACATGGATTGAATTGACAACCACCGACAAAATATTAATCGTAAACGCTGTGATTGAAATGGCAAGAAAGATTAAACATCGGTATGAGTCTCGGATGTATAGAAAGCTTGCGAAGAAGATCGTGTATACCGAGGGTCTTATCGGACTGGACGGTCAGGAGTTAGCCATGATGGCATATGCCTTGGATAAGGAAGCGGATTGCTGTAGCAATGAAGCGCTCGCCCGGTTGTACCGGCTGATGGCCCAGCATCTCGTACGTGAGAAAAAGAAGTTTCACAGCGAGGTGTTCGCTCAATTGTCGTCCCGGTACTTGTTTCCTGAAAAATGATAATATAAATACTCAAAAGAGCAGAGGCTGCCGAATTACGTTTCGGTCAGCCTCTGCTCTGGTGTTTTCTCGGTTCCTTATTGCCAAAGCCCCATAATTGCGGAACTGGTATCGGCTGGATCAGGATTGGTTTTCTTTCGCCTCTGTTGTGATCATCCAATGTATGCCGAACTTGTCTTCGATCTGACCGAACAAGGTACCCCAGAACGCTGGCTCCAACGGATGGTTCACTTTGCCGCCTGCCGCCAGATTATTAAAGGCTTCGTGTGCCTCGGCTTCTGTGGCGTACTCCAGGCATAGGTGGATCGCGTCCCCTGTAGTTGCCGGTGCGGAGTCGCACATAAGGAAGTTAACTCCCGCAGCCATCAGACTCAAATGCAACACTTTGTCCTTGAGCGCATCCGATGAGTTAGGGAGCTCACCATGTGTCATGATAGACAAGATTTCTCCGCCAAGCGCTTGTGTATAGAACTCAGCTTGAGCTCTTGCGTCCTCCGAGAAAATATAAGTAGTATGTTTGGCCATCTTCAATTCATCCTTTCATTAATGGTGTGAATGATTTGCACAGTCCAATTGTAGCATGTTAAGTCTGCCACAATTTCTTATCGATTGCTATTATGGATCGTTACAAGAACTGCAGTATCGCCGGTATTCCGTGTATTCAAATGGACCCTTGCTCTGTGAAATCTGTAGGCACCATCCTTCTATATCACGGTTGGGCCTCCCGTATAGAACAGTATTTGTTCTTCGCATCCCTGCTATCCGATTGGGGCTATAAGGTCGTTGTACCTGAATTGCCGCATCATGGTGAACGGGGAACACTGAATTATTCTGACCCTTCGGAACTACAACAGTATTTCTGGGCTTTCGTGCTGCAGCGGTCCAGGAGGCAGAGTCGCTGGTGTCCGTGCTGTCTGCAGCAGATGGACCTATCGGAATTGTAGTTATTCAACCGGAGGGTTTGTAACGCCTATGAGGTGTCTGGCGAGGCGGATCAATTCAATTAAGCTTAATGCTTTCTGCTCACGTGACTTGTTGAGTCAGGTTTGTTTTTTTTGAGAGGAGAATATTCACTGACTAAAGTTGTCAGTCATGTCCGGGTATAATGAGAATAGTCAAAGTCCTGCCATGATATACTGAGGAAAATCACCGTGTAGTGGAGGTAAGGAATGAAGGTGTATATCGCACTTCTTCGGGGTATCAACGTAAGTGGGCAGAAGCTAATCAAGATGGCTGAACTGAAGCTCATGTTCGAGGGGCTGGGCTTCGAGCGGGTACAAACGTATATCCAGAGCGGCAACGTGTTGTTCGAGTCGCAGGAGATCAGGATGGAGTTGTTGCGTTCCCAGATCGAAGAGCAGATTGAATCGGTGTTCGGCTTCCAGGTCACAGTCGTGCTGCGAACCGTCCAGGAATTGGAGCGCGTCGTTCGAGATTGTCCGTTCCGCACAGAGGATTGGGCCGATGGAGAGACACTTTACGTTTCATTGCTCGCCGAAGTGCCTGCACAACCGGGAATCGACTGGCTGCTTGCTTGCAATAGCGAAGTCGACGATTATCATTTCGCGGATACGGAAGTGTATGTGTTTTGCCGTCAAAGCATTCGGAAATCCATGTTCTCCAACAATTTGCTGGAGAAGAAGTTAGGAGTGGCAGCGACGACTCGCAATTGGGCGACTACCCGCAAGCTTCTTGAGATGGGAAAAGCGATGGAGGTGTAATAAAGGATATCCACCCACTGATGGCACAACGAAATCCACAGAATTTAACCGAGATTTCTATAATAATTGTGGATTTATGTTGATGTTAGTTAATATTAGTTGTTTTTGTGTTGAAGTGAAGCGGGTTCGGCAGTATAATGGGGGCACAACATTCCTTGTTTATGATCCCAAAGGAGGAACACCTCTATCACTGCTGCACTCCTACTTGTACTCTGTTCGGGATTGATCCATGCGGTATGGAACTTATTTACGAAGAGCAGCCTGAACAAAAGCGTGTTTCTGTGGTCCATTCACGTGATCGCTAGCGTGCTGCTGCTACCGAACTTTATCCTGGAACTGACCCAAAGTTCGATCTCCTCGAGCGGCTATATGTACATAGCGCTATCGATATTGTTCCAGATGGGATATTGTCTGCTGCTCCCGTACGCTTATAAGCAAGGGGATATGTCCCAGGTGTACCCGATCATGCGGGGAACTGGGGCTCTACTGGTCCCGATTCTAAGTGTGTGGATTTATGGGGAGGCTTTATCACCAGCTGGTTGGGCTGGTATCGCTTGTATTGTACTCGGTCTGTACACGATAAGTGGAATGTACCGAACTCGTCTGGGGACGGCATCGATTCGAAGCTTGGTTCCAGCGCTTACGGTCGGATTGTGTATTACGGGCTACGTTATGGTTGATAAAATGGTGCTGGAGTCGATCTCGCCCTTCGCGCTAATTGAACTGGCGAATATCGTCTATGTACTCGTGCTAACTCCTGCCGTTCTGCGTTCGCGTTCGCTCAAGGCAGAATGGAAAACGAACCTGAAGACCATTCTGCTCGGCTCCATATTCTCGCCAGGCTCGTACTTGCTATTCTTGCTTGCGGTTCAACTAGCCCCTTTGTCGCATCTGGCGCCAATCCGCGAGATGGGTACGGTATTCGGCACATTGTTCGGTGTGCTGCTGCTGAAGGAAGCGCATGGGCTGAGGCGAGTTACCATGTCGGCTGTCATTACAGCGGGCGTAATTATTATCGGAGTATGGGGTAACCCGTAACGGAATGAGGAGAGCGAACACTATGACACTAGTACAACGGGTATTCATCATCGGTTGGGACGGAGCCGGCAATTTCGTTCAAGCGGCACATACGCCTAATTTAGATTCCTGATTGCGCGGGGAGCATTCGACTTCAAGGCCCAGACCGTATTACCGTCGATCAGCGCACAATGCTGGGGCTCGCTGTTGCATGGTGTTAGTCCTGATCAACATGGATTGACGAATCGCAAGGCAAGCGAAGAGACATTCCCGGACGATTCGTTGTATCCGTCGGTGTTCCGGGTTGTCCGTGAAGCGGATCCTAAGGCGGAACTAGCCTCATTCTGCGCCTGGAAACCGATCAATTCCGGGATTATCGAGTCCAACATTGACGTACATAAAGTGTCGATGCCAGACCGGGAATTGGCTCATGCGGCAGCCGAATATATTAGCGAACACCCAGATCTCAGGCTGATGTTCCTAGCGTTCGATTTGCCAGACGCGGAGGGTCATCGCCATGGTTATAACACGAGAGAGCAGATGGCATCTATTACTGAGACGGACGAACTGATCGGCATTGTTCTTCGTGCGATCGAACGGGCAGGAATGATGGATGATAGTCTGATAATCATGGTATCTGACCATGGTGGAGGCGGAGTGAACACACACGATCATGGTAGTGATCACCCTATGGATCAGACGATATTCTGGGGATGCACGGGACCGGGCGTCCGTCCTGGGTCCGGAATTGCAGGAGGCATCACCATTACAGACACAGCAGCGGTAGTCCTGCGAGTGATAGGCCTTGAGGCGCCGCCTACATGGGAAGCTGAAGTGCCCAGTGCGCGTGGATTTCGTGTGGAATAAATGAAACATTAACAACACTTTTACAGCAATTGAGTTAGAATAATGATGAAGTTAATCCACAGTAAGGAGATACAGAATGGTAGAGCAAGCAAAGAAGAATCGAATTGGAATCGTGGTCGCGGGACTCTTGTTAGGCATCCTGATGGCTTCGATGGACAATACAATTGTCGCAACAGCAATGGGTACGATCGTAGGGGAGTTGGGCGGACTGGACAAGTTCGTCTGGGTCACTTCCGCTTACATGGTGGCCGAGATGGCCGGAATGCCGATATTCGGTAAGTTGTCCGATATGTACGGACGCAAACGTTTTTTTGTATTTGGGATCTTAGTCTTCATGTTAGGGTCCATTCTATGTGGAACAGCGGGTTCTATCGTAGAACTGAGCTTGTACCGTGCGATTCAAGGGATTGGCGCAGGGGCATTAGTGCCTATCGCCTTCACGATCATGTTCGATGCCGTGCCTATCGAAAGTCGAGGGAAGTTGACGGGGTTGTTCGGCGCTGTGTTCGGTATGTCCAGCATCTTCGGACCTTTGCTCGGGGCATACATTACCGACTATATTGGCTGGGAATGGGTATTCTACATCAACTTGCCTATCGGGATTATCGCCTTTGTCATGATTGCCTTCTTCTATAAGGAATCACCCGTTCATACCCGGCAAAAGATTGACTGGATCGGTGCCTTTACACTCGTCGGGGCTGTCGTATGTCTCATGTTCGCACTCGAACTTGGCGGCAAAGAGTACGCTTGGAATTCTACCGTCATTCTAGGACTGTTCGCTGGATTCGCCGTCTTGACTGTTGTGTTCGTCATAGCGGAGACGCGGGTGGCAGAACCAATCATCTCGTTCTCTATGTTTTCGAGACGGCTTTACGCTTCAAGCAACGCGATTGCTATGTTCAGCGGAGCTGCGTTCATTACGGCGTCTGTCTACATTCCTATCTTCATTCAGGGTGTGCTTGGAGGTTCAGCGACTAACTCGGGGCTTGTACTGTTACCTATGATGGTCGGGTCAGTCGTAACCGCTACGGCTGGCGGATTCCTGATGACGAAGATCAAGTACCGGACCATTATGCTCCCGACCTTGGCCCTTCTCGTTGTCGGTATCGTTCTGTTGACCACGATATCGCCCGACTCGTCCCGGTTCACGGTAACCGTCTATATGATTCTTACCGGACTCGGAATCGGAGCTTCCTTCTCGGTGTTGAGTAGCGCAGCGATTCATGCCTTCTCCGCGAGACAGCGCGGCTCCGCTACCGCGACGCTCAACTTCCTGCGGTCGCTTGGGATGACGATCGGGATTACCGTATTCGGTATTATCCAGAGTCACGCCTTCACACGCAAGCTGACCGACACATTCGCTAGCTCAGGTGGCCAGATGCCGCAGGGCAGCGAGTTAAGCAGCAATCCGCATGAGTTGCTGTCACCGGCGACCCGTGCCAAGATTCCAGCCGAGGTGCTGGACAAAGTATCGGAGGCGCTCTCCTCCTCCATTGTGACCACGTTCGCCTGGGCCATCATTCCAGCAGTATTGGGACTGGCGGCGGCCTTCTTCATGGGTCGTGACAAGCTGGAGCATACTCAGGAAAGTGGAGAGTACTCCGGGGGGCATTAAACGTACTTCAGCCTACCCACAACTAATCTTCGACGACCTGCCAATGGCCAGGTCGTCATTATGTGTGCCACACAAAGTAATAGGAATAAGCTCCGAAGGCTCACGTCACTTGTGGGTTTCTTTCAAAAAAGAGGTGTAGCAATCATAACCATCCGTGGTACAATCAGAAATAGGACACTCAATAACGAAAGCAATCGAAGCGGAGGCTAGCAAAGCAAATGAAGAAGAAGGCCGTTTTCTTAGCGAATCCAGGTAATGCTATGGTTAATAAGGTGTACGATGAGCAGACGCGGAACGAACTGAATCAGTTAGTGGACGTGTATCCGGTGTACATCAATCAGGCTAACGCAGAACAACATATAAATGAACTGCAAGACGTAGAAGTCGCATTCAGCACGTGGGGCATATCGCCTTTTACGGAAGAGGAACTGGGCCGATACTTTCCGAATTTGAAAATCGTACTGTATGGTGCTGGGTCTGTTCAAGCGTTCGCTCGTCCTTTTCTGGCGCGGAATATAACTGTGATGAGCGCCTGGGCGGCCAATGCGATCCCCGTAGCGGAATTTACGGTAGCTACCATAGTTCTGGCGAACAAAGGGTACCACCAAACGGCACTGCACTATAAGAAGAGCGGTTACAAAACGTCCTTCGCGACGAGAGCCGGGTACCGGGGCAATTACGGTCAGACTGTCGGTATCCTCGGAGTAGGCATGATCGGTAGAAAAGTGATCGAGCTGCTCAAGAGCTACAACATCAAGGTGAAAGTATTCGATCCATTCTTGCCGGATGAGAAGGCGGTGGAGTTGGGTGTCCAGAAGAGCGATCTGATCGACATCTTCACTACATGTGACACGATTTCGAACCACTTGGCGAATTTACCGGAAACGAAAGGTATACTGAACAAGGAACATTTCAATTGTATGTCGCCTAGCGCTACCTTCATCAACACCGGTCGTGGCGCCCAGGTCGTCGAGGCTGATCTGATTCAAGCGCTGCGCAGCGAACCAGGCCGTACTGCTATTCTGGATGTGACATTTCCAGAGCCTGTGGAGGAAGACAGTGCATTCCTGCAGCTCGACAACGTCATTCTTACGCCGCATATTGCCGGCAGTATGAACGAGGAAGTCGCTCGCATGGGGGCGTACGTGGCAGAGGAGTTCGGGCGCTATCTGAATGGTGAGAAGTTGAAATATCAGGTTACGCTGGAGATGCTGGAAACGATGGCATGAGGATAGATCAGCGCTACCCATAAGAAAATCATCAATCGGGCTGAAGTCGGGTGTTCCCCGAATCATCCCGTTTTTTCATCCAGGCCATAGAATGGAGGAAAATATACGATGGATGCTAGATTTACGAATTGCATCACGTCACTCGAACAATTGGAGCAACTGCGCCCCGAGCTTGGGGGCTATCCAGGAAAACTCGCGGCTCGCAAGCTGCGTCATGAGCTTGATGCTGCCAGCAGAGAGTTTATTGCCAAGTCTCCCTTTCTCATGATCGCGACTTCCGACTCCGAAGGGCATTGCGATGTGTCTCCGCGCGGGGATGCTTGCGGGTTCGTTCATATTATGGATAACCGACATTTATTTATACCGGAGCGCCCAGGCAACCGCCGACTGGACTCGATCCGCAATCTGCTCACCAATCCTGGCATTGGTCTGATCTTCCTTATTCCTGGTCTGGAGGAGACGTTCCGGGTTAACGGATCAGCTTGTGTGAGCCGAGATCCCCACCTGCTCGAGCTTACAGCGGTGGACGGCAAGGTGCCTCTAATGGGAATCGGTGTGGAGATTGAGGAATGCTACATTCATTGTGCCAAAGCGTTCAAGCGTTCCGGATTGTGGCGCCCCGAGTCGTGGCTGAGCCAGGAGGAACGTCCTTCTGCAGCGAAAATGCTAGTCGGTCACATCAATGCTGGAGCTAAGGACGAGGCCGAGCCTGTCACGGTGGAGGAAGTAGAGGCGCAGCTTCGGGAAAGCTACACGAAACGGATGTATTAATGCTAGGATCCGACATATAGAATGAGGAGAAGGAGGAGCGGAATGGTGAATCGGCTATTAGTCACAGGCTATCGGGCCACCGAGCTAGGAATATTCTCACTCAAGCACAAGGGAATCCCGATTATTAAGAAAGCGATCACCAAGCAGCTCCTCGCTCTGATTGATGAGGGGTTGGAGTGGGTGATCGTCAGCGGGCAGTGGGGCGTGGAGCTATGGGCGGCGGAATCAGCGTTGGAGCTGAAGAAGCAGCATCCGAGACTTCAGCTTGCGGTCATCACCCCATTTCTGGAGCAGGATGAGAAGTGGAGTGAGGAGAAGCGCGCGCTATACAGCAGTGTGATTCAGCAGGCCGATTTCGTCAGCAGCGTAACGAAGACCAAATACGAGGGGACTTGGCAGTTCGCGGAGAAAGATAAGTTCCTGCTTCGCAACTCCGATGGATTACTTCTCTTGTACGATGAGGAGAATGAAGGCTCACCTCGATTCATCAAGCGGCAAGCGATGCAGATGGCGGAGAAACGGGAATATCCCATCATCAGCATTACGGCCTACGACCTGCAAAGTCTGGCGGATGATGAACGAATGGAGTATGACTCGTAGCTAAAAGAGAGTTGTGGGACGAATGAGCAAGCATTGGAAGTTGACAAAATAGTTCATGCTGTTTTATTATTATACCCACAGGGGTATATAACCGATATAAATCTGAACGTTTTATTTCCTTTGCAACAAGCTCTTTTTTTTGCAAAAAATAATACCCGGTGGGGTATAAGCGGGAGGATACACGAAATGACTGTGCAGCTAACAACGAATCGGATATTGGAATGTGAAGGCATGGCTTGTCCTATGCCTATCGTCAAGACGAAGAAAGCCATCGATGATATGCAGGCTGGCGAAGTGATTGAAGTGAGAGCTACCGACAAAGGCTCTGTGGCGGATTTGCAGGCGTGGACGAAGCGTACAGGTCAGCAGTATGTAGGCGTGAAGGAGGAGAACGGCGTGTACCGCCATTTCATCAGGAAATCTTCCGATCAAGAGAAGTTAAATGACATTCGCTACCCGAATACAGTTAGCCATGAACAGCTGGAAGAGATGTTGAACGGAGGTGAGAGCTTTATCCTGCTCGATGTGCGGGAACCCGCAGAATTCGTATTTCAACATATACCGGGTGCTATATCAGTTCCACTGGACGATCTGGAAAGCACACTCAGCGAGCTTGATCCGCAAGCGACCTACTATGTGATTTGCCGAACGGGTACTCGCAGTGATCTGGCCTGTCAGATGCTAGTTGAGAATGGGTATGCGAATGTGAGGAACGTACTGCCTGGAATGGCGAATTGGAGGAGTAATGACGATGCCTGATCCGGAAAAAACAACGATTGTCCTGTTCAGCGGGGATTTGGATAAAGCGATTGCCGCTTTCATAATAGCGAACGGTGCAGCTGCTTACGAGCATGAGGTGACGATCTTTTTCACCTTCTGGGGCTTGAATACACTTCGCAAAGACGAGCCGCTGCAAGTTAAGAAAGGGCTGCTGGAGAAGATGTTCGGCTGGATGATGCCGCGAGGTGCGAGCAAGCTCGGTCTATCCAGAATGAATATGGCGGGTATGGGGCCAGCGATGATCAAGCATGTGATGAAGAAGCATAGAGCTCTGAGCCTCCCGCAGCTAATCGAGCTGGCCCAGGAGCAAGGTGTGAAGCTGGTTGCCTGTACGATGACGATGGATTTGCTAGGGCTGAAGGAAGAAGAATTACTGGACGGTATCGAATATGCAGGCGTTGCCGGGTACTTGGGCGATGCAGCTGATGCCCGAGTGAATTTATTCATTTAAGGATGAGACGGGTTCCCACGCTTCGGCTATAATAATACGTATACGAGTAGGAGGGGGAAGTGCCGGTGGACACAAGTATGATGTACGATGACGATGTGAAACGGCGGCTTCGCCGTGTGGAAGGGCAAGTGCGCGGCGTGCTGAAGATGATGGAGGAAGAGAAAGACTGCAAGGACGTGGTCAGCCAGCTGTCCGCAGTGCGCAGTGCTGTAGATAAGGCGATGGCCTATATCGTAGCTGTAAATCTGGAGCGATGCATCCTGGAAGAGAAGGATGCGGGCCGCGATCCGGGCAAACTGGTCCAGGAAGCGGTTGAGCTGTTGGTGAAGAGCAGATAGATTGGCCTGATCAGGGAGGACGACCGGTGAGCGGGGCTCATCGGTTTTTTGTGAAAATAAGAATAATTTATGGAGATGATTCGCAAGAATTCTGCAAAAGTACATGATTTTTGATCGGTTTGCATCCAAATGCTGCCTTAGACAGGTAGGGGGGCGAAAATCTTGTACTTTCGCAGCATTCCGGAATTCGAAGAGGCCACTTGTAGAGGTTATTCTTAATCTATGTTTCGTCAATTTCTCGCTTCACCAATCGGGATATTAAATGAAGTTTGACCTCACCCCTATTAGGGTAATCTATGGGAATCAACCTTATTGCTGGAGGGATTCAGGGATGGACTATCGGATTGAACATGACACGATGGGCGAAGTGCGAGTGCCTGCAGACAAGCTGTGGGGCGCCCAGACGGAGCGCAGCCGCAATAACTTCCGTATCGGCACGGAGCGGATGCCGATTGAGGTCATCCATGCGCTTGCGCTATTGAAGAAAGCTGCGGCAAGGGCTAACGCCGAGCTAGGCAAGCTGGAGACGGAGAAGGCGAAGGCCATTGTCGCCGCGGCCGATGAGGTGGCGCAAGGCAAGTGGGACGAACAGTTCCCGCTTGTGGTGTGGCAGACCGGCAGCGGCACGCAGACGAACATGAACGTGAACGAAGTGATCGCTCGGCTCGCCAATCAAGGGCTGGAATCGGCCGGGAGCGCGGTGCGTATCCATCCGAACGACGATGTCAATCGATCGCAGAGCTCCAACGATACGTTCCCGACGGCGATGCATATCGCGGGGGTGTTGGCGATTGAGCAGCGGCTGCTGCCAGCGCTGGGCGAGCTGGAGGAGACGATGCGGAGCAAGATGGAGGCGTTCGCCGACATCGTCAAGATTGGGCGGACGCACCTGCAGGACGCCACGCCGCTCACGCTCGGGCAGGAGGTAAGCGGCTGGCACGCGATGCTGCAGAAGTCCGGCGCGATGATCCGCCTCAGCCTGAGCTACATACTCGAGCTGGCCGTCGGCGGTACTGCCGTCGGCACAGGGCTGAACGCCCATCCCAGGTTCGGGGAGGCGGCAGCGCAAGAGCTGGCCCGCGAGACGGGGCAGCCGTTCGTCACAGCGGCGAACAAGTTCCACGCGTTGACGAGCCATGATCAGCTCGTGTTCGCGCACGGCGCACTGAAGGCGCTCGCGGCCGATCTGATGAAGATCGCGAACGACGTGCGCTGGCTTGCGAGCGGACCGCGCTGCGGCATCGGCGAGCTGACAATCCCGGAGAACGAGCCAGGCAGCTCGATCATGCCGGGCAAGGTCAACCCAACGCAGAGCGAGGCGATGACGATGGTCGCCTGCCAGGTGATGGGCAACGATGCTACCATCGGCTTTGCCGCCAGCCAAGGCAACTTCGAGTTGAACGTGTTCAAGCCGGTCATCATCAATGCCTTCTTGCAGTCGGTTCGCCTGCTGGCGGATGCGGTCGACTCGTTCCATCGGAACTGCTTCGCCGGCATGGAGCCTGACCGCGAAGTGATTCGTCGCTACCTCGACGAATCACTCATGCTGGTCACAGCGCTCAACCCGCATATCGGCTACGAGAACGCCGCCAAGATCGCGAAGACTGCGCATCGCGAGAAGCTAACCCTTCGGGAAGCGGCAATCGCGAGCGGTCTGTTGACGGCTGAGCAGTTCGATGCCGCTGTGCGGCCGGAGGATATGGTCTATCCGAAGGCGTAACGACAGCGTGCCTGCTAACTGAGTTACTGATTGTACATACAACCGAGCTCGATGCTATAATGGTTGCTAACATGGTTACTTGAGAGACAAGCAACCTGATATGACCAACCATGAGGTGCCGAATCGATTATGTCCTCCGAACCGAAAGCAACGCCCAAATACATGCAGTTGAAGCGTGAAATTATTACCTGGTTCGAGTCTGACCGTTTTCGAGCGGGCGACCAAATGCCAACCGAGCACGAAATCGCCGAGCAATACGGAATGAGCCGCCAGACAGTCCGTCAGACTTTCGGCGAATTGGAACAAGAGGGCCGGATCTATCGGGTACAAGGAAAGGGTACTTTCGTCTCCGTTCCCGGTCTGTCTACAGATCAGGCTGCGCCACAGGACGTCCAGACGATCGGGGTTATCACGACCTACATCTCCGACTATATTTTCCCGCATATCGTACGCGGAGCGGAGGCAACCCTGCGCAGCCGGGGATACCGCATGCTGTTGTCCAGCACGGATAACGATAAGCACAAGGAGCGCGAAAGTCTCGAGATGATGATGAGCCAGCCACTGAGCGGGCTGATCATCGAGCCAACTCGAAGCGCAGAAGGCAATCCGAACGCTGGGCTGTATTCGGCCTTGCACCATAAGCAGATTCCGTACGTGATGATCCACGAACGCTACGCAGAGATGCAGGACCCCGTCCTGCAAGTGGACGATGAAGCAGGGACCTTCAAGGCGACCGAGCATCTGATCGGGCTCGGGCACCGAAGATTGGCGGGATTGTTCAAGATGGATGACCTGCAAGGCGTGAACCGGCTGAAGGGGTTCCTTCGCGCTCATGAAGTCCATGGGCTCCCGCTGCAGCCGGAGGCCGTCGTGCACTACACGACCGAGACGAAGGAGAGCGGGCCGTATGAAGCGGCTCTCGCCATGCTGCGAGCAGAACCGCGACCAACCGCCTTCGTCTGCTACAACGACGAGTTGGCGGTTAGGCTGCTGGACGCGATTCGCCATGCCGAGTTGCGCGTGCCGGAGCATGTGTCGCTGGTCGGCTTCGACGACTCCCCGGTGGCCACGGCCGCCGAAGTCAAGCTCACGACCTTGACGCATCCGAAGGCCCTGATGGGTGAGATGGCCGCGAATTGGATCGTGGACCTGGTTGAAGGCAAGTCCTTACCGCAGTCGCAATTTGTTTTTGAACCGGAATTAATCGTAAGGGACTCTACCCGTCGGGTATAGTCTTTTTATGATATAGCAATCTGATGTCGGAAGGACGGAATAAGTGAATGGTTCAAGAAGATCTTTCGAAAGATATAAAGGATTATGACAAAAGAATCAATCGGTTGGTCGAGGAATTCGAGAAACACATTCACACACATATAAATGAAGAGTATGTAAAATCAACCAAATGGTCGGAAAAATTGGCTGATCGGATTGCTTCATTTGGTGGTAGTTGGAGCTTTATCCTATTTTTCTTTACAGTTCTTGTTGCATGGATCATTATCAACTCCTTGTCTTTTACTAAAGTATTACATTTTGATGAAGCCCCATTTATACTACTGAATCTAGTCCTATCTTTCCTTGCGGGATTTCAAGCGCCTATAATTATGATGAGCCAAAACAGGCAAGCTGTAAGAGATAAAAAAGAATCCGTCATTGATTTTGCTATCAATTATAAAGCTGAACAAGAAATTGATGATATGCAGGGTCATTTACACAGACTTGAATCCGATTTCGCTACTTTTAGAAATCAAGTCATTAACGAATTAATGGACATTAAAAAGTTATTAAAAGAGAAGTAATGGAACAATAAAAAAAGCGAGCAGGTCCAAAAGGAAGCCAACTCGCTTTTATCAAATCTTAAATTATGATGAAACTGGTTGATCACTCTTATTCCGATTTCGGAAATTCCATGGTGTACCAAGGAGAGGCAACGCCCACCTGTCTAGCCCGTACCATCCAGCCACTTTCCAGCCCAGCACAATCCAGGTTGCAAGTATGAACAACAATGGGTTTGTACTCAAGGTTCCTGCGAAGAGGAAGCTCGCATTCATGAATGCACCGAAAAAGGCTGCTATGCCAGTCAATAAGCCAAGAATTAGGCCAAGACCGACGAGTAGCTCACCGAATGCAACGAAGTATGAGAATACCTTTGTATTCGGAAGTACCATTTGTTCCAGAAATGACGCATACCATCCTGTTACGTCCTTTCCATCCGCCGCTTTTCCTAATGCCCCCTTAATAAATCCAGTCAGTGCCGTTCCGGCATTGTCTCCAACCCACTTGTCGTTAGTAACTTTGTGCCATCCCGCGTTTATCCAAGCATAACCTAAATAAAGTCGAATAATTAACCAAATTAGGCCAGATCTCGTATTATTAAAGAAGAAATTAGATACAGGGTTTTCGGGAATCATGATGTTTTTACCTTTTAACTCCTCTTTGATTGTCAATAGATCAGCTCCAATGATTTATTTTCATTAATCATATACTACATTTTTAGAAGGTGTAAAGGATAAAATTGGATCTCAAAGCTCTATCGATAGGTTTCCAACAGTGATGCATATCGCGGGTGTGGTGTAGGTGGGTCACCAGCTTCTGCCGAAGCTAGATGGGCTGGAGGCGCTGCTGCAGAAGTCCGGCGTGATGATCCTCGAACGCTATGCAGAGATGATTGACTCCGTCCTGAAGGTGGATGATAAAGACGGGTACCTTCAGGGGGCCGAACATCTGATCGGGCTCGGCTCCTAAGATTGGCGGGATTGTTCAAGGCTGCTGCCCGAAGCCGTCGTGCACTACACGACCGAGACGAAGGAGAGCGTACCGTATGAAGCGGCTCTCGCCATGCTGCGAGCAGAACCACGACCAACCGCCTTCGTCTGCTACAACGACGAGTTGGCGGTCAGGCTGCTGGACGCGATTCGCCATGCCGGGTTGCGTGTGCCGGAGTATGTGTCGCTGGTCGGCTTCGACGACTCCCCGCTGGCCACGTCCGCCGAAGTCAAGCTCACGACCTTGACGCATCCGAAAGCCCTGATGGGCGAGATGGCAGCGAATTGGATCGTAGACCTGGTTGAAGGCAAGTCCTTGCTGCAGTCGCAATTTATTTTTGAACCGGAATTAATCGTAAGGGACTCTACCCGTCGGGTATAGTCTTTTTTTTATGAATAATAGTCTCTCAAGACTTCTTTTGTACTATATTTCGACAAAATATACGCATAAAATATTGAAATATACCGGAATATTGAAAAATGTGGTACTTTTAATATAGTTATTAAGTAGTGGTTTCTAACTATCATCAATGAGGTGTGGGGACAATGGATTTATATGAGATTCTAGACATCGACAGTTCTGCAACCGAGACGGACATAAAAAAAGCGTATGTGAAAAAATTAAGGCAATTTCCCCCTGACCAGTTTCCCGAAGAATTCAAACAGATCCGACAAGCGTTCGAAACGCTTAAGGATCCCAAATCACGAAACGAATATGACACCATGTCCGAATATGGGGAAGAGATTGAGCACCATTTGCAGAAGGGTCTTGCTGCAGCAGAACAGGCAGATTACGAGACAGCCATTCACCATTATAAGAAGATATTGCTGATCGAACCCAAAATAAATAATGTTAGAAATTACTACGCATTGGCCTTATATTACTCCGGTGAGAATAATAAGGCTCTGACTCAATATCAAAAACTATTGCAACTCGAACCTAACAACTCCTTGTATCACTATAACATGGGGGCTGTACTTGAAAATTTGGAACGTTACGATGAAGCAGTTGATTATATGAAGCAAGCCTGCCGACTGGATGCTGAGAATATTGATGCGGTATTTGATCTAGTAGATTTATTGCATAAGATAGATCGAAGTGAAGAAGCTAGGCAAACCATAGGACAAGTCATAAAAACCAGGAAAGAAGAAGATTTTTCAACATTTGTTTACTTGTTCAAACTGCTTCAGCTTGAAGTATTTGATAAAAATGTGAAGGGTATTGAATCCACGCTGAAGCAAATTGAACGACTCATAGAAATTCATCCGGACGAGAAGCTATACGTCGCTGAACGATACAGTAAATTTGCTTACGAGCTATTCGAATACAAGCTCTATAAATGGGCCGTGTTCTTAACGGAACGTGCCGTGCAATTAGATCCAGATAATGAGGCAATTCGTAAGCTGCATGCGGCGACAGCTGAGAATAAGCCCGTCTATGAGGAATACGAGCTATTGCGAGAAGATGCGGATATTTCGGAATGGGTAAGGAAATCTTATGCTGTCTTTCTTTTCGGAGACGAGGTTTCGGAAGAAGAGTTCGAGACTTATGACGAGAAAGCATTTGAGAATCTGTACATGGCCGCCAAGTATGAGCCGGATAGCATTATTCGTTCGATTCGAAGGATGATCGTTAACTATCCCCATCTATATGAGCAAAGAAAGGAATATCTTCAGAAGTTTCTGGATGTTGCCAAAGAGTATCAAGAGATGGACAGCCAGTATAACAAGCTGAAGTCCGATCCAGATATAGTGAATGCTCTTAAGCGATTAGCCGCGCTTTTGATAACCGACAATATATCCCAAGAAGAACGGGATCAATACTTCGAAGACATAATGGATGAATTATCTAACTCGTACACGAAAGATATCATTCATTCCTTGGTCAAGCTTAAGAAAGACTATGTAAGGCTTTATCAACTGAATACTACTCTGTTTGACGGCCTTTTGTCAGATGCAAGGGAGCACGACCGTCAACACAACAGTACGTCTTCTACTTCTAGCGTCAATAGGAGTTCGGGCTCAAGCACAAGTTCTAGTTCCTCTTGCTTTGTAGCCACTGCCGCCTACGGTTCACCGCTTGTTGAAGAACTGGATGTATTGAGGCTTTGGAGGGACAAGGTACTGAGTAAGTCGTTCACGGGCCGCGCCTTWATTCATGTATATTACCGGATTGGCCCTGTATTAGCCAGCATTGTAGCGCGGTCTGAAGGGTTGAAGCGTTCTGTCAGATTGATCGTCTATCGGATCCTGAGAAGATTGGAGCGTAACTATGACGTAGCCACTATGCATCCAAATCAGCGTGAGAGGAAGTAAGCGGATTGAGTTCGAATCGGATACAACGGATTCAGGAGTCCTTTCATCTGCTCATGAGAGAGATGCATCAAGCGCTATCAGAACCTCAGGGGCTTCAAGTAGAACATAACATGTTGCGTATTGTCAGGTTGTTGTCCAAGCTCGAAGAGGTACGTGAGGGAGCATCTACAAAGGATACATCATTACTTCAAGAGCTAACCGATTGCAGGTTGCGAATTCAATCCTTTCTCGCCGAGTGCAGCACTCATATGGCATGCTTACATGAGAAGAATAGAAATTGGGAGGCAGCTATAAGAGAAAGGCTGGCTGCTATATCCTTTGAACATTGGAATAGCAATCATTATCTCCAGTACGCGCACTCCAGTCTTCAATTGTATCAACTGAATGTGTCCAAGGATGCTGAATATAATATGGCTCAGGTATCTCCAGACAACGCAGTCGCACTAGCCAGTCAATTGTTGCGGATCAAATATGCGGCACAAGTGGCTTCGGAAGACCCCAACCTGAGGGAGTCAACGGATGCGCTGCAGTCGTTTAGCGAACGAATGTATGGTGACATGAAGTTAGCGGGTCTTATACGTTCAACAAATCAGGAGATGGAAGTTACACTTGAGCAAGCCATGCAGGAATTGGAAGAAATGATAGGGTTGAACGAAGTGAAAGGCAAGATAAAGGATGTTTCCAACTGGGTGGAATTCAGCCGTCTCCGCAAGGAAAACGGGTTTAAGCAGGAAGCGGTTAGCTTACATATGGTATTCAGCGGTAATCCCGGTACTGGAAAGACGACGGTAGCGCGAACGTTGGGGCGTATTCTAAAATCGCTTGGTGTTCTCAAAAGAGGCCATGTTGTAGAAGTCGACCGTTCTGAGTTAGTGGCCGAATATGTTGGACAAACCGCGGTTAAGACCATGAAGAAGATTACGGAGGCGAAGGACGGTATTTYATTTATTGACGAGGCCTATTCGTTGACACGTTCCGTTCAGCAAGATTTTGGAGTCGAGGCCGTGGATACGCTAGTCAAGGAAATGGAGGACAGACGGAATAATCTTGTTGTGATTCTAGCGGGATATCCGGCGGAAATGAAGCAATTTCTGAAGTCCAATCCTGGACTGCATTCCCGGTTCAATAATCAAATTGAATTCGTAGACTATACCTTGCAAGAGATGGTATCCATTATGGATTATATGTTGGTCAAGCGTCAATTCCAATTAACTGATGACGCCCGTGTTGAGGTGAAACGCGGAATTCAGAATGAAATTGCCCTGCATCCAAGTACGCATGGAAATGCTCGGTTAGTCCGAAATCTGATCGAACAAATGATCATGAAGAAAGCAAGTGCCGTTGTGGAGAGTGGCAGGGACAATGTCAATCTAGACCTGATTGACGTTGTCATTGTGAGAGCAGCATTAGCAGGGCTGACAGGCCGGCCCTCTATACATCAGACACGGGGATTAAGAGATGGAGCAATCGTGGTTTCAAAGGATGAATCCGTTCGCTAAGCAACAAAAACTAGTATTTTCAACCGTGCCACATCAGGAGCAGTTGTTTATCGAACTGCTGGACGTCATTGGTTTTTGAGGGGGGATCTGTTTCTGTTCTCCCATCTCACAGCAGGCTTGTTCTCCTTATGGCTGGAGCAATGCAAGAGATACAAGGGGATAGATTCTTCGTGGCGTGCCGAAATCGAGAACGTTCGAGTTCTGTTGGAGAAGAAAAGCGGCGGGATGATCACGGAACTTGCAAAAGGAGATATGAAAGTGGATAAAGCGACCTATGACATGTTCAACAAGGAAGTCAAACGAATTGATATTAAACAGTTAATCGAGAGTATTGCCCAACCCGTCGAATTCGTACCGGAAATATCTGCGATTAAAGAGCAAGTGACTAAAGGCAATCGTGCTAATTTCAAAATGATGCAGGAAACGATTCAACTTGTTGAGAAGCTGTCGGGAGAACTGTCCGAATCACGGCAAAAGCATATGCAAGATGAGTCCCAGCAGGCAAAGCAACTGATTCAAAAGTACATAGATGCTTTGCTTGAACTCTTTGATTTACTAGATTTGATTCGAGCCTCTGCCGAAGCGCAAGGGGATCAAGCGTGGCTTCAAAATACAGAGCAAGTTGTGAATAAAGCTCTCACGCTTCTGACGTACTATGGGTTGGAAGAACTCTCTGTTGATGGATTGCTGTTCGACGGCAGCATCATGGAGGGGATCGGTTCAGTCAGTCCGAATGAAATTGAACGAGAGCTGCCTAAGTATGCGGTATATGCTGTAACCCAGAGAGGGTTCTTATTGCGAGAAACCCGGGAACTTATTCGCAAAGCGAAAGTAATTACCGTCTATTAAGTAGATTGATATGGAGGAGATAGATATGACAACCATTGGAATCGATTTGGGTACTACAAACTCGGCGGTAGCTGTACTGAAGAACGGTAAGCCAGTTATTCTCGAGAACCGTGCAGGCTTCAGAACGACACCTTCCATTGTGCATATAGCTCTAAATGGCACTATTGTTGTAGGGGATCAGGCGAAGAACAGCTTGATCAGTATGCCTGATAGAACCGTACTGGAAGTTAAACGTTTGATGGGAACCGATCAGTTGGTCTCCCTTGGTGACACCGAATTCAGACCGGAAGAAATATCGGCGATGATCTTGAAAGACTTGAAGAAAACCGCGGAAGAGATATTGGGCGTAACGGTGACGGAAGCTGTCATTACAGTTCCGGCGTATTTCACGGATGGTCAGAGGAAGGCTACCCAACGGGCTGGGGAGTTAGCAGGCATGAAGGTGGAGCGGATCTTGAATGAGCCAACGGCTGCTGCCATTTCCTTCGGTATGGATAATATGGGGCAAGATGGACATATCCTTGTCTATGATCTTGGGGGTGGAACATTTGACGTCTCGGTCGTTGAGATGTTCGACGGTGTGTTGGAAGTCAAATCTAGTGCAGGTAACAATAACTTGGGCGGTATGGATTTCGACAATGTTGTGGTGAATTGGATCGTTAGTGAGTTTAAGAAGAGCAATCACGTCGATCTCCTGCAGGAAGGCACCAACATTGAAATTCAAAAACGCAAAAATATGTTGAAGTTGGAAGCGGAGAAGATCAAGAAAGTGTTATCCGGTGCACCATCAGCGTATATCGACATCCCCTTTATTGCCATGAAAAACGGCTCTCCAGTCAGCGTGAATCTGGAAATTACCCGTTCGCAATTTGAAAGGCTAATTGGGGAAATGGCTGCCTCCACGATGGATGAAGTCGATCGGGCTCTGGGGGATGCCGGATTAACGACGGACAATATCAGTGAGGTCCTGCTAGTGGGGGGATCTACCCGGATCCCTTTTATTCAGGAGATGGTTACCCGGAAATTCGGAAAGGTTCCAAGAAAGGATATCAACCCGGATGAAGMCGTTGCACTTGGTGCAGCCGTACAGGGAGGTATCAAGAGCGGAGAGATTGCTTCCAATGACGGACTGATGATCACGGATGTATGTCCCTATACATTAGGAGTTGAGATTAGCCGTAATATTGGCGATCAGCTTGTACATGGTTATTTCGATCGCATTATTGAAAGGAATATGACGATTCCGATCACACAAAGCGCCACTTATTATACCATTTACGACAATCAAGAAGTTGTGACAGTCCGAGTCTATCAAGGGGATGATATGTATGCTGCTAACAATCATTTTCTCGGAGAAGTGGGCTTGCCAGATCTTCCGGAAGGTGCGGCGGGTCAGGAGATTAAGGTCACGTTTCAATACAACATTAATGGAATTCTTACGGTCGAAGCCTTAATTGTCAGTACGGGCAGGAAAATGAGTGCGGTGATTACGGGGGCGGGTGTTATGAACGAGCACCAGTTAGATGAAGCCAAACAGAAGATGGAGAAAGTGTTCGAACAATCGGAGCTGTATCAGAGTGTGAAGGCCGTCTTGAATCGGGCTGAGAAGGTAATGGATGACTTAAGTGGTGCCGAACGGCAGAAGATGGAGTCCATGATTGCAAACTTAAAGCAGGCCGTATTGAATCAAGACCAGGCACTTGTATCGAAATATGAAGAAGAGTTGACTGATTTGTTAATAGAAGTCGTCTGATAGAGGATAATGGATAATGGATAAGATAAACAACTTGGACCATCTGCAGGATGATTTAAGGAACGGCAACTTGGATGCTGCGAGGTTGGAAGTAGAACGATTGCTACAGCACCAGATTTACAATCCAGAGCTTACTCGTCTATTGGGCATGCTTGAGGTATTAACAGGGTACCCTCATCTAGCTATAGCGAGATGGGAGAGGATGACCCCTGAACAGCTTCGGATTCCGGAGGATTGGATTCAGCAAGTCCGCGATTCGCTACCGGATTACGAAGCACTCTACACCATGTATAATGCGGCTGTGGAACTAAGTAGGGAGAACCGTTATATTGATGCGGATAAGCGGTGGGAGGAGCTGTTTGAAAGAGGCGACAGCCATGCTCTTCCTGTAGTTTGTTATCAAGGTTATTATTTGTTTTTACAAATAAACCGTGCGGCTGTGTCAAAGATTAGGAAACATTTGCTAACGGCTCCTGCTTATGTCCAACAAGCACCTGAGATCCGGGTTCTAGTTGCAAGGTTAAGGGAGACAGAAACCGTAACCCTGCAGAGAGGGAAGAAGAGGTGGATTATAGCGGCGTGTTGCTTAGGAATCTTGTTGATGGGTAGTACGATTACGGGGATTAGCCTTTCACGGCAGGCCGATGATAGTCAGCCTCCACTTGCTATCGTGCCCCAAGTGACCCTCATGCAGGACCAACCTGTGGTCGATTCGTCTGCAGTTGTTCAACTGAAACAAAGGGACGACCGTCTGCAGCAGCAAGAGTCGCAAATATCCAGATTGAACTCCGAGCTTGTCGCAGCCAAGGTGACATCTTCCAAGTTGGAGAGCCTTCAGGAATTACTCACGACTTCTGGTATAGATCCAACACGGTTACAAGAGCAAGCCGCATTATCCAGTTATCGGAAAGGGAGGGCTCAGTATAACAACAAAGAATATGAACAAGCTCTTGTTTCCCTTAAGGATAGCCTGAGGCTGAGCCCTAACGAATACTATTCCGATGATACGATGTATTTGTTGATTGAAGGGCTTAAAAGTCTTGGAAGGACGCAGGAAGCAAATGGTTATGTGGAGCAATTCTTAGGTGAGCAGGGTGAACACTATAAGCAATCACCTTATATGGACGATTTGATGCTACAGAAGGCTATCACTTCTCTGCAAACCAACGAGCTAGTAGAAGCTAAATCTGTACTTGAACAGATTATTCTGAAATATCCAAAGGAATGGACAGCCCGAGAAGCGATACAAATCCTGCAGCAAAATAAGCTTAGATCACCAGCGCCATGAAACGCCAAGAGTCATTGCATAGGCAAACTGGACTGGAAAGAAACCGGAATTAATCGTAAGGGACTCTACCCGTCGGGTATAGTCTTTTTTTGTTGGTCCGTTAAATACATAAAAAGGAAATATCGGGATAATCGCGAATTTATAGGTACTCAAACCATTTCCGAAGGAGCGTACTCATAATGAAAATTTGGTGGATGGATACATACCCGGGTTTAATGAGGCTGCAGTTCAATAATCAAGATGATTTTCGCAAGTATTATTCTTGGAATTATTTTAATGGGGAGAGTCTTATGAAGGATTGGGAGCCTCCCCTTATGAATGCCGAAGGAAGTGGGAGGGCRTCTGATTGTCCGGGCAGTTGTAGAGGAGCCTTGTATGTAAGTGATAAGGTTGTCCAGGTCGTGAAGGAATTACAAGTGAAGCATGTTGAGTTTTTACCGATACTGTATTCCGACACGACATATTACATTATGAATGTCTTGAAAGTGATAGACTGCATCGATGGAGCTAACTCTAGAATGAACAATCACACTGTGCCTGATTATAGTAACATTGCATTCATCCAAGGTCATGTTGCCGACGAGCATTTATTTAAAGCCTACAATCATGAAACCCACAAAGTGTATAACTCGCGAATTTTTGTTTCCGATGCATTTAAGAAAAGAGTCGAGCATTTGAATCTCATCGGATTCCAATTTGTGGAGGAGTGGGACTCCGAGTTTAGTTGGCAGGAGAAAGAAAAAAAGTATGAAGCGATGATTGCGGAAGTAGACCGTTCATTAATCCAAACATTTGACTATAAGAAGGCTGCTTATTTGGTTGATAATGAGAGAATGACGGTGTATAGCGGTAAACATGCTATGAGATTGGATAAGAAGGGGAGAAGGGAGTCCGGCATACTACTGCTAGATGGAAGCTATCACTGGATGGTTCCCATTTACATTCCACCCATTCATTTAGGGTTAACATGGGGGGTTATGTCTGAATAACAACCGTGTATCGAAAGTTTAATCCCTGAATTAGGAAGGTGGTACCGATCAAACTACTGTTCATTTGCAGTCGCAATAAGTGGAGAAGTCTAACCGCGGAGAAGATGTTTAACGGGCGCAACGGATATGAAGTCCGATCAGCCGGAACTGAAGAGAATGCCCGAATCAAGGTCACCGAAGGCCACATTGGTTGGGCGGATATCGTATTTGTGATGGAAAAGAAACATTTAAAACGATTGCAGGATCGATTCCAGGCAGTAATCAGGAACAAGCGAGTGATCTGCCTGGATGTGCCTGATAACTACAAGTTCATGGATGAAGAGTTAATGGAGATTCTGGAGTATAGAGTATCGGAGTACATCGAGATCTGACAAGCAGGACAGATTTTCATGTTACAACATTTCAAACCCTACAAGGAGCACAAAATGGCAGAGCCTATCATTGTCGTACCCTATCAAGCGGAGTGGTCGCTGCAATTTCATCGAATCGGTAGCGTGATCCGACAAGCTCTAGGATCAACGGCGATCAGAATCGACCATATCGGTTCAACTGCAGTACCGGGGCTAGCTGCCAAGCCGATCATTGATATTCAAGTATCCGTCCAGCATCTAGAGCCTATGGAGCTATATCGACCATTTCTCCAGCAGATCGGTTATATTCACAGAGTTAGCAATCCCGATCTTACGAAGCGTTATTTTCGAGAGATCCCCGGTAGCAGCAGAAAGCATATTCATGTCCGAGCGCACGGAAGCTGGGCGGAACAATTCGCCCTCTTGTTCAGAGATTACTTGAGAGAGCACCCTGAGGATTGCGAGTATTATGCTCAGACGAAATATGCTTTGATAGAATTGTTCGGGAATGAGCGAGAGAAGTATGTGGAAGAGAAGGAGCCTATCATCTGGGAGATTATGAAGAGAGCCAGCAAATGGAGTCAAGGGACAGGGTGGACGCCTCAACATACGGGGATCTGTAAGAGGGACCATTTGGTGGAATTCATCATAAGCGGAGGGGACATCATGAATCTTTTGATAAAAGAAGCCGAATCTGATGAAATGAAAATCGTCCATAATGTGATGAGGAAGTCGTTTCAAAGAATATGAATGGAAGTTATTCCTAGAATCCGGTGCGTTGAGGGAGACAGTTGAAGACATCATGAACAAGACAGCTGCACGTGGCGGAGCAATACTAGTCTATCATGATAGCGAACCCATCGGATCTGCGCAATATTACTACATAGAGGATTACATGTGCATGGGACGTATCTCTGTTCTACCGGAATACAGGGGAAGGGGTGTGGGGAGGGTAGATAGCTGGTATGTGATGAGTAAGGAATTGAAGAGTATGTAATGCAAACCCAAGGAGGCATAGCTAGCTCTAGTCATCTATTGATGCTTCGAAGCCAGTAGTCCCCTTGGTCTGGCCGCTTGTCAGCGTATGGTCAATAATCACATACACGCAATAATCATAGCGTTCTCATCACAATTAGAGAATCTGGAACAATGCATGCAATCTTTCCAGACCTTCGACATAGGCAATTTGCTCTTATCGACAAGTGTGAATCCGCACTTCTCGAAGAACTCAACTTGATACGTGAGAGACAGTAAAGTTTCAACCCCGAGAGAATGAGTTGCATTGATTACAACCGTAACCAATCTTTTACCGATCCCCATGCCAAAATGCTCCGAAGAAACGGTGAGCGACCGGACTTCTGCAAGGTCTTTATCCAGGATATGAAGGCTTACAGTACCAACAATTTCGCCCTCATGCTCGGCAACATAAAAGCACTGCAGATTCTCATAGATGGAGCTAAGAGTGCGGTGGAGCAGCTTTCCTTCATCAGCGTAAGTATTAATCAACTTATACATCATAGGAGTATCGTTCATGGTGGCTTTTCTAATTTGATACATAGTCTATGTGCACYTCCGGAAAAAAATAATGTAATAAATATACATAATAATGAATTAAAATACAACTCAAATTATCGGGATCCTCGCAAAGTAATAGTTTTGGAAAGGAATGCATGAATGAACCGAAAAGAGGTATGGCTTAAATTATGGACAGGTGCTCTGCTATTTGCGGCTTCTTTCTATATCCAGATGGGCGGGCTGTTCCGCCTCCTGATTCTGATCTTGATCTGCTATCTGATCACCAGCTCAGTGTCAGATCCTGGGAAGGGCTTTAAGAGACAATTAGTGGGTGTTGGTATTTTCGTAGCAGGTGTCGGATTGTTGATGGTGCTGATGTTTATTGTCGTTAAGGGATTAGTCTTGTATTGGTTGTAATAATGAATCCAATTTACTTGAAAAATATTACAATAGAACACTTGTGC
>NZ_JBFUIX010000073.1:0-32986 GCF_056401635.1 Paenibacillus sp. P4_E11
CCCAGTGTGGCCGATCACCCTCTCAGGTCGGCTACGCATCGTCGCCTTGGTGAGCCGTTACCCCACCAACTAGCTAATGCGCCGCAGGCCCATCTACAAGTGAGAGCCGAAACCCTCTTTCCCAACCGGATCATGCGATCCAGCCGTGTATCCGGTATTAGCTAACGTTTCCGTTAGTTATCCCAGTCTTGCAGGCAGGTTGCCTACGTGTTACTCACCCGTCCGCCGCTAACCCTTCCCGAAGGAAGAATCCGCTCGACTTGCATGTATTAGGCACGCCGCCAGCGTTCGTCCTGAGCCAGGATCAAACTCTCCATAATGGTAGAAATTTGACTTGCTCATTACTAAACTAGCTTGTTTTGCGAACCGAAGTTCGCTATACTTGCACGCTCGTTGTTCAGTTTTCAAGGAACAATCTTTTCTTCGTTRCCGTCCGTATCTCTCGGCGGAWWTACAATATAACATGTCCAWCAATAGTTTTGCAAGTGGAAAAATATTACTGGCACTAGTCTCTTCTTTCTATTGATTTCAAGTGACCGAAATAGGATCGATTTGTTGTATAATTTGGGTTGTAGTCTAATTGATCGACCGTCCATTCCATAGGGAAAGGAGAAAGTGGCAATGAGCTTTGATCAGATACGATTCCATCATGCTGGCGACGTAACCGTAAAGTCAGGCCATCGGCTCGGGCCGCGTAAGATTACCGATTACGAGTTGGTCTACTTCCCTGTCGGCACACAATCGATATATTCCGTTAAGGACGAAACAGTTGTCCTGGACAGACCAAGCATCCTCGTCACTCGGCCTGGCGATTCGCATGAATATCGGTTCGATCCGGGGAATCCATGCCGTCATCTGTTCATTCATTTCGATCTGGGCGCGAATTCGAGTCTTCCAAGCTACCGCTTGATGAACAATCCCGGTATCTCTATTGTAAAACTGAATGACCGTTCGTTAATCCCACAGTTGATGAGGCAATTGTTATATATATTTCATATGAAGCCTGCTAGATGGAGATCGCTTGCCGAGATGCTGATGCTGTACATTTTGGAAGAGATGGAGAGTACCCTGGAGCCTGAAGTCGCGAACATAGACAATCACACTCTCCCCCCTCAAATATCCACTGCTCTTCAATATATAGATGCCCATGCAACTGAACCCATCGAGGTCGAACGATTAGCCCGAACGGCGGGCTGGTCGCATGAGCATTTCACACGCACGTTCCAACAGCATGTAGGGCATACTCCGAAGCATTGGATTAATAAGCGCAAGATGGAACTCGCTGCCCAACTGCTGCTGCAACGATCAGATAGCGTCAAACAGGTCGCACGCAGTCTGGGGTTCGACGACGAATATTATTTTCACCGACTGTTCCGCCGTATTATGGGAATGACAGCCACTGAGTATAGGCGCAAGTATGGGGATACCCGGATGCGCGATCTAGTTCCGCAAGACGACTGGGGCCGTTTTTATCCACAGAATCATTTCTTCGTACTGGTTGATCCTAAATCGGGTCCCTGATATCAAATTCGTCCATCATTGTTTCGGATGTGTACATTGCCGATACCCCAGTTTTCCCTGAAAATGAATGATGAACATGTTTATAGAAGGGAGAGCTGGGGAATGGCTCAAGCAACGACCGAACAACGACAGCGATATCATGTATCAATTGAGGAATTTGTCAGCTATCATCAAGATGGTTATTTAGTTGTAAAAAACCTACTGCCTACACGAGATACCGAGAGGATCCAGAACTGGACTGACGATATTTATCACGGCCGAATCACGGAATTGGATCATCTGTCTCCGGCACACCCTTGGATGAAAGATACGGACCAAGCCGAGCGACTAGCGACAGCACGTATGCATATGCCTCATAAGCACAACGTAACAGCGGAATGGGGACTGCTGCATCCACTTCTGTTGGACATACTGGAGGCGCTAATCGGGCCGGATGTGYTCGCACTTCAATCGATGCTGTTCTTCAACCCTCCTGGAAAGGGCGGGCAAGGCTGGCACCAGGACTCCTTCTATATCCAGACTCAGCCGGACAGCTTGATTGGCGCATGGGTTGCATTAGATCGTGCTGATGAGAAGAATGGTTGTTTATGGGTGGCAAAAGGCTCACATAACGAGCCAATCTACCCGCCACCGTCCTCTCGCTCGTCGTATGTCCATGCTGACGAACGACACATCCAAGGCTTGTTCACCGCGAATGCCGCCAGTGACATGGACGACGATGTGAACAACTTGTCGCCGGTCGCTGCGAAATACGATGTCGTGCCGGTCTGCGTAAACCCGGGGGATGTGATCTTCTTCCACTCGCACCTGCTGCACCGTTCGTACCGGAATGAAACACCTGACCGGTTCCGCCGCTCCTATGTGCTGCATTACTGCAACGCTCGTTCGTGGGTTCCGTGGCATGGCTCTAATCAGAATCACATCTTGGCCCGGGGCCGCACACATCTGCCATTCGCACCCGCGGTTTTGGGAACACCGCTGGAGTTATCCTCCGAACCCGATTCTGGTACAGACAACGGATCGATGATGGTCGCCATGCCCGGAGGGGATATGGGAAAGATGGAAATGTAGTTAGATAAACCTCACACGAAATGTGTGAGGTTTTTTTGTTTGGTGGAAAATCCCCATCTAATGCTCCCTCTGTTCCAACAGCTTGGATGGTGCATGGCCGGTTATTCGCTTGAACACCCGATTGAAGTACGGCGGATCGCAATACCCAAGAGCATCTGATACTTCAGTAATCGTCATGTTCGTCTGCAGAAGTAAATTGCGAGCGGTCGTAATCCGAATATGGTGCATGTATTCAATCGGTGTCTGACCTGTAGTTTGTTTGAATATAGTCGAGATGTAATTCGGCGTTCGCCCCACCAGCTGCGCCAAATCCTGTATGCGGATCTCTTCTCTATAGTGGAGTTCGATGTAATGTTCGAGCGTCTTGGACATAGCAACTTTATGCGCAGGGATATAATGCTGCTCCATCTCTTGCAGTAGTGTTCCCACAAGTTCCATTACAATACCACCGCAGATCATGTCACGGAATGCCGATTGGCTTAGCCACATTCGATACAACGTAGCGAAACGCTGGCGCAAATACTCGAATCCTTTCGGACGAAACAATCGGTAGCCTGCCTTCCCTGCGAATAAGTCCAAAGGGCGTTCGAGCGGCAAGGGCAAGTCAAATATAACCGCATACTTCTGATGTGGTGCGGCTGAATCGTGATAACCGGCACGAACGGTACCTGGCAGAATGAGCAGCACATCACCTTTACTTAGCGGGATTACGGTGGAATCAAGCTCATAGGTCAAGTTCCCGCTTGTTATTAAGGCAAGTATCGGATTCTGGGTCATCCGGCTGGAAACGTGCCAATGCTCCACAAAATCGTCGAAAAATACAGACTTAATGTTCATAAGATCAGCTCACCTCTCACGTTGGAACCCACATGTAACGAAATATCATTGTAGAATCATACAACTCATTGTTGATTTATTGATGGTCATTGTCAAGGGGAACCCTTACGATAACGGTATAGTTGATATGCGACCAAGATAAGGAGGAATGCAGATATGAGTGTTCAGTTCGTGGCAACTGTGGAAGAAATTCCAGAGGGTCAACGGAAAATCGTACAAGTGGGAAAACTTTCAATCGGTATATTTAATATACGGGGAGAGTACCACGCCCTACTGAACTATTGCCCTCATCTCGGCGCCGAGCTGTGCAAGGGACTTGTGAGCGGCACGACGATGGAGTCGCAAGTGTATGAGTTTATTTATGGCAAAGACCAGGAAATTATCCGCTGCCCCTGGCACGGTTGGGAATTTGATATCAAGACAGGATGCTCGCTGTTTGATGAGAAAGTGAAGACGAAGCGGTACGACATAGTTATCGAGGATGGACAGATCGGCATCGTACTCGGAGTTCGTCCATAGGTCGAAAGGGGAATTTACAATGACCAAGCAACCATTGAACGTTATTGATTGTGATGTGCATAATGCAATTCGCAGCCCGCAAGATCTACTGCCCTATATGCCAGACGCGATGAAGAAAAGAATGCGAGACGCTGGAACTGGCGCGTTATGGTGCGGCTACTATTCACCAGTAGGTGTTCCCCGCAAGGACGCGACTCCACCTGGAGGCGGTCCGGCGGCTTCCGATCCGGGCTTTCTCGTGGAGCAGTTGATCGATCAGCACCAGATCGACTATGCCCTGTTGACCGGCAGCATGTTCGATGTCTCCAGCGGACATGATGCTGACTACGCGGCAGCCGTAGCTACAGCCTACAACGACTATATGGTTGACCATTGGATGGGGAAGCACCCTTCCTTCAAAGGCACGATTGCTGTATCAACACTTGATCCTCAGCTGGCGGCACGGGAGATCGACAGGATGGGTCCACATCCCGATATGGTGGCAGTCATTATGTCGAGCGCAGCCCGCATGCCCTTCGGACAACGATATTACCATCCGATCTACGAAGCAGCCGAACGGCAAGGTCTTCCGATCATGATTCATCCTGGGACGGAAGGAGCCGGAAGCACCAACGGCCCTACAGCGGCAGGCTATCCGAGTTACTACCTGGAATGGCATACGTGCCTCTCGCAAAATTTCATGGCCCACTTGGTCAGTCTCGTCTGTGAAGGGGTGTTCGAGAAATACCCGAACTTGAAGTTCGTTCTTGTCGAAGGCGGTGTCGCCTGGTTACCCCATCTGATGTGGCGTCTGGACAAAAACTACAAAGCTCTCCGTGCGCAAGTCCCATGGCTCAAAAAAATGCCAAGCCGCTACATTCGCGAGCACTGCTACTTAACGACACAGCCGATTGAGGAGCCAGACCGGCCAGGTGATCTCATCACACTGTTCAATATGATCGATGCCGAGAACATGCTGCTGTTCTCTTCCGACTATCCGCATTGGGATTTCGATGATCCGCATGCCATTCTCAGGACGATGCCAGCCGAGATGAAGCGTAAGATTTACTATGAGAATGCCAAGCAGTTGTTCAAACTATAGCTCGCACCGAAACAACAAAAGGCAGTCTGGCCTCCATAAATCGAGGTCCAGACTGCCTTTTTTTTATCTTACTCGGACTAAGTTCCCAACACTTTCTTCCCTCTCGGCTTTACCCCATCCGAGTCTGGCTCAAGGGTAATGCCGATTGTATCGAATTGACGATTGTCAACGTCGAACTTGAAGGTCAACACGCCGTTCCCTTGTGCGTCGACGCGGAACGTTCCACCGTTCACGCGGTTCCCGCTCTTCACAATCCATACCTGATATGCTTGATCCCCCTGCAGCGAAGGCAAGCCGCTCGCTTGCAGCACCAATTGGACACTGTCACCCTTCTGCATCAGGAACGCTTGACCGCGGGCACCCGGACTAGACGTATCGAATGACTTCAGATTATACTGCCCGACCATCTGCGCAGGCAAGCTAAGGTCCGTTAATTCCGCAGGGGTCATCTTCCAGTTCGCAAATCCAAACCAGCTTACGCCGCCTATCAACAACAGAGAAGCTACGGCGGTAATGGCATAGCGTCGCGGGGACCGTCGCGTTCGGCCGGTTGAGTTTCCGTAAGACCAAGCTCGCTGGTTCTTCGCCGGAGCTTCCTGCACTATAGCTCCCAGCACCTCAGCTTTCATATTTGCCGGAGGCTCCACTTCTTCCAGCGAGTACGGAAGCGTGCTCCAAGCTTCCCGCAACTGCTGCAGCTCTTCCTGACAAGCGGGACATACAGCGAGGTGACGATCGAATGCACGCGTCTCCAACTCCGTCATTTCTTCTAGAAAATAAGACAATAAATGTTCACAAGGACGGTTGTCCGTACTCATTCGATCCCCTCCTCTCTGACGGCTTCGAGATGTCTGCGCAATATTTTCAAAGTCTGATGCAGTCGGCTCTTCACGGTTCCAATCGGCTCATTGTTAAGCTCCGCGATTTCGCTAAGCGTGTAGCCTTCCCAATAAAAAGCTTGAATCAACTGTACTTGGCTGTTTGATAAAAATCGGTACGCTTGCTCGATAACCTGCTTCAGCCAATTGCGGGAGACGACCGTTTCCGGTTGAACCTGCAGGTGGTCAGGCAGCGCCTCCCAAGCAGAAGACTCAAAAGGCACAACAGCAGGTTGCTTTCTAAGAATACGCAGTTGATCAATCGCAATATTCCGCGTAATCGTCAACAGCCAGTTCACAAACAGACCTTTCTGCGCGTCATACCCGCGTTCCGTCGTCCAAAGTCGCGTGAATACAAGCTGCACCACTTCTTTGGCGAATTGAACGTCTGTATTAGACTTCATAGCGAATGAGTACACCAGCTTCGCATATCGGTCATACATTTCCTCAAGCGCGCTGCTATGCTTTTCCATGATCATCCGCATCAATTGTTCATCGGAATATTGTTGCACCATAGAGACACTCCCCGTGTCGAATAACGACCCTCTTAATGAAGAAACGAAGTACACTACACAAACTGTTATTGTGTTCAACTTCATGTTCGACAATAGAGGGTCGAATCCCTTTGACGCGACATAATTTCCTTTTGCACGGGGCAGCTATAGATAAGAAAAAGGTTTCCCGGGAAAGCCTCTTCAAGCYTCACCCGGGAAAACCTGATTTCCTTGCATCTTATACTATCTGACGCTATTTTACAATAATCTTGCCTTTCATGTGATCTTTGTGTGGTTCGCAAAAATAAGTGAATTCCCCAGCTGTCGTGAATGTCAGTGTGAATGACTCACCCTTACCAAGCAGTGGTGTGGAGAATAATGGCTTATCACCTGACATCGCATCGGACACAACGTTGTGCTGAATTGAATCACGGTTCGTGAATGTAATGCTGGAGCCTACGGCAATCGTCATCTCAGGCATAGCAAAGGCGAAGTTGGCAATGTCCATCGTATGCACGACACCTGCCGGTTTCGGTTGCTCAACCTGTGTAGTCGAAGATGGGTCAAGCACGTACCAAACTTTGCCTACACCTTGTCCTGTCACGTCTCCAGCCTTCTGATCCTTGATGTAATAATACAGCGGCCAGCCCTTGTAAGTAGTCTGCTTCGTTCCATCAGTACGCACGATCGTGCCGAAGTCCGCCGCCTTCATATCGCCGCTCCCCGTAATGTTCTCGGAGTAGAATATAGGCCAGTTCACTTCGCACGTCCCATAGCAAACCGTCATGTCCTTGGTGTCTTTGGTGTACAAGTAAAGCGTTCTGCCGCCTGCGTCGACTAGAAACTTTCCGATTCCATCTTGCGAAGCGACGCTGACTGAAGAGAAATTCACTACGTACCATACATTATTGACACCTTGCCCTTTCACGTCACCGGCTTTCTCATCCTTGACATAATAGTATAGCGGCATCCCTTTGTAAGTCGTCTGTTTCTTCCCATCCTCGCGGACGATCGTGTTGAAATCGGCAGTGTTCATCTCACTGGAAACTTGGATGTTGTCGGCATAATAGATCGGCCAGTTCACTGCGCATTGATCCTTGCAAGTGCTAACGTCTTTCGTGTCTTTGGCAAAATAGTACAGCGTCTTCCCGCTCTCATCCACAAGGTAAGAACCAAGGGTCGCATCTTTCACTACATTGATGCGGGCTGACTTGGCCAGTCCGGCTTTGTCAGCGGCGACCACCTTCTGATCAACCAACGCTTCTACAAGTGATTTCGTGCCGCCTTTCACCTTGAGCTTCAACGCTTCTACAGTCGCCGTAGCAATGTGGCTGTTGCGAAGTGCACCTGCATTGGCGATCTGAGTCATCCCCTTGCTCTTGGCGTATGTAAACACGTCTGCATAGGTAAAATCGGCATCCTGCTTATAACCTAATGATTCCAACAGCACTTTGTAATACTGCTGCGCGGTCACTCCCGACTGGGGATCGAACTTGCCGTCTCCAGTTCCAGTCCAGCCTAGGCTCGGATTCGCTTTCAGATACGCCAATATCGCTTTGTTGCTGTCACTCACGAGTGCTGCATCTGTGAAGTTATCAGCCCCTTTGAAGCCGAGAGCCGTCTGCTCCAGTCCCTTCAGTCGCAAGAACAAGATTGCGCCTTGAAGACGGGTTGTCGTCTTCGCCAAGTAGCTGGCGGTAACTCCGCTCCCATCTCCTTGTAATACCCCAAGATCAGCCACCACTTGTGCGTCCGTCTTCACACTGGCGGCAGCAGGTGCATCGGCTGCGAATACAGTTACTGCTGATGAAAGTGTCATGAACCCTGCCAACACCATCGATACCCATTTGCTTCTCTTGTTCATCGTGTCCGATTCCTCCTCATTAATGGCTTACATGGAGTAAACGAACAGATTGCTGAAACGGTTCGATGGTTGTTGGCATTTTTTTTGTAGAGAGAAGTTTATTCGAGCGCTAGCTGTAAATCGAGTAACTTACTGATCATAGCGGCCGCTTCTTCACGCGAAATCTGGATGGATGGCCGCAAGGTTTGATCCGAATAACCGTTGATAATGCCTTTCCCCGCAAGAAGCGACACATAATCGTTCGCCCAGTCTGGAACCTGAGCCGCATCGAGAAATGGCACACTTGCTCCTGCGRCATCCTTCATTCCCGGATCCGACTTCAGCATGCGGCCGATGACCGCAATTGCTTCTGCCCGAGAGATTGGGCTGGCCGGATCAAGGTAGAGCTCACCGTCGCGAGAGGTGCCGCTTAACCACTTCCGTTCCACCGCTGCTGCGATATACGGTTGGGCCCATGACGCCACGAGATCACGGTCGGCGAAGTTCGCTGGAATGGCTGCACTTGACGCTTTGATTCCTAATGCGCCGATTGCAATCTTCAGGAACTCCTGTCTTGTAATCGACCGCTGCGGTTCGAACAAGAGCTGCTTACCGTTCTGAATACCGTTCACCGCACCAATTGAAGTCAACCGATACACCAAATCGTGGGACCAACGGTCGCGGATATCCTCGAACACAGGCAGCTTCTCGTTATACAGGAGCGCGTACTTGCTGAAGTGCGGAAGGTTGGCCGTAATGGTCCCGGTAACCGGATTGATCACACCGCCGATATATTCCCACATTCTGGTTCGCTCATTGAACCAATAGATCGCTGCTTTGCTCAAATCTTGGATTTCCTCCAGACTAAAGCGGATCGTTAGTTCTGCCGGTTGAACGAGCTGAATCGGTTTGTCGAACTTGAATTCATAGATATCACCGATGACCTTCAATCCGTCAGATTCGTATTTACGACGGTCCTTCACGATACCGGCGCCTAATCCGGCGTTCTCTTTCATAGGCTGCGCTGCAATCCGAATGACCGCACGGTCCTGTACGTTCAGAATCGTCTCGCGATTCGGTGCCATGGATGCGAACGCGACGAATTGTACGTCCTTCTCGCGCTCGATAATCTGCTTCAGAATGTTTTCCAGCGTGTTGTTTACCGCTTCTTCCGTTGATTTCGGCGGCACCTGCGGAGACTTAGGATCACCATTCCCACCGATTGAATTATCGGATGGATTGTCTTCAACAGGCTGCGGCGGTTTGTACCAATTGTCATAATTAGGGTCGATTGGATTAGAGGCGCCATTAGGTTTGCCGACATTCACGACCATCGTGTCCTCGTACGCAAAGTCATTAGTCACCCTGTAAGAGGCTTTCACGACCAGCTCGCCCTCATAGAGCGCATCTAGCTCACCCCGCTCCGAGACGGAGCCATATGAATCGCCCATGAGTACACTCCACTCTACGCTTGAGGGTTCGATGACATAAGTTTGGCCAGACGTATCGATCCCTACCGCTTCTAGCGCTTGGCGACTTCCTGCCGGAAGTACCAATTCACCATCATCCGTAAGCTTAGTCGAATTGGACAGCGGCAGTACCGGACGAAGCTCGATCTTCTCGAAGGCTTTCGCCGCACTGTTCATAACTTCTGACGTATAAACCGTTTCATTGCCCGCATCATCTCGGGCTGTGACGACGATTGACTTCGATAAGTATCCATCCAGCGTTTCGCTTCGTTCGAACCTTCCCGCCGAATCCACAGACACGGCATTGTTATTAATGGTCACCCTGCTGCCCGGTTCTGCCATCCCTTGGACAAGCACCGTACCGACACCAGCGAAAGCCCCCGGTCTCGGACTCTCTATTTTAAGATCTGGAGCAGTCGTGTCCGAGAATACACGCGCACCCGTAAGTGTCTTGTCTCCATTCACATTCGTGGAGAGCACCTCGATCAAGTTCGTACCTTCCGTGAGTGGGATCGATTCCGTCCAATCAACTCCGGAGAATGTACCGACCGACTGTTGATTGACTTTGACAATAGTGGATGCTACTGCATCCTGTGATTTCAATCGCAGCTTGAACATCTTGTCGTTCACCACGTAAGTCTGTTGGCCGTTCCCTCCATATGAGTTGAGAATCGGTTCATTGTTGGCGTTCAACAGAATCAGCTCTATTTGTGCAGGCTTCGGCACAGGCAAGTAGGAGGTTGGGGAGACAGTCGGTGTGCTGTACACTTTCACCCCGTCCACTTCCTTGAAGGAGGCGATCGACACTTGGTACTCCGCACCCGGTACGAGACCTACGATACCTCCAGAGGCATCCTTCATCACGCCGCCTATGATGGCTTGATGCTCGGTTCCCGCCACATCCACCGTTCCCGTGCTGGCAACCGGCTGGCCGTTCGCATGGAGCAATTGAATCGTGTAACCGTCCGGCTGCTGAGCCATGCTCCAGGCTACTTGGAGTAATCCGTTACCTGTTGGGGTGGCTGTCACTTGTTGTGGTGCAGCCGGTTGATGCGGATTCACCAGGGTAAAGGCCGCACTGCTATACTTGCTATCCAGATTCGATCCGGACTTGGACAAGATCGCCTTGATGTAATACGTGCCTCCGGCTGTTGCTTCCGGTAATGTGATCGTAGTCGTTCCAACTGCGACATCGATTCCCTCCACCAACAAGCGGCCTGGATCGTTCACATTGTCGGTCGTCATGAACAACGATACTTTCTCATCCGACGTATGGTTCGCCTGCCAATCGACTTTGACTTGGTTCGCACTAATCTTCGTAGCCGTTACCGTATCGAGCGATGCTGGTACAGCTACATCCATCAGCGACCATTCCAGCTCCTGATCCGAGTATATCGTCCAATTACCTGCGATTGGCTGTTGGAATGAAACGTACACGCGCTTCTCCAATGTACCCGATTGCGAGTCTTCGGCAGATATGGTCTGCTTCAAGTAATTCTCGTTTTCTATTAACATGTAATCCGTGCCGTCTGGCATCTTCACCTGCAAATTCGGCAAATCCCCGGTATACTTCAGCTCCAGTAGCGCTTTCTCTTGAAGTGCTGGCATTGGAATTGAATAAGGTTGGGTTACGCTCGAGATGCTGAAGCGTCCTGGTGCGCTCTTGGCAGCGCCTTCCCTTGATGCGGATCCAGCGATGCGTCGGATGTTCGTACCGAAGCTCATCGTTCCTGACAACTCACCGGATTCGCCATACAAATTTTGCTCCATTAATCCTCTGGGTGCTGGTATTGCGGCAGGTCCCATACGGGAAGAAATGAGCGTAGGCATGCTATCGCCCCACTTGTACTGAAAGCCGACCGGAATCCCGATAATCTTTGCTTTGCCCCATATGTCTTCGCTGCTGATTTGGCCTGATGCGGAACCGATCTCAAGCCCGCCGACGAATGGAACCTGCTTCGGAATGGTAATAGTGACATTACCGCCTCCAGCCATATAAACGGGACCCAACAGTCCATTTCGGGAGGAATCGTACTCGAGTATGAAATAGACCTCGCCTTGAATGATATCAAGTATTTGCAGCTTAGCTCCGCCACGAAGCGCAACTCCGAATTTACGCAGAGAGTCATCCAGTAAAATACTTCCGTACACTTCCTTCAGGATCGGAAACTTCACGATCTCGAACTCGCCGGAAAACTCCACACCGCGCATCGACAAGCCAAGCGTGACATTGTCTGCTGTAATAACTTTGGCAATGCTCAGCCCCCCAACCATGACCAGCTTGAGTGGAGGCAAGATATTGAAATTGCCCATCAGAGTATCGTACATGTTGCGGAAGCCTCCGCCGCCCTTCGTAATATAAGCGACAGGTGTCGTAGGAATGAGGGGTATACCCGGCTCCGCCCCGACGACGAAGATGAAATTGTCCGGGATCGGGAGACCACCCTCTGTGAACCGCAGCGTGAGCAGGCCATTCACTTCCACAACCTTGAACTCCACATTAGCCTCGATCTCGAATTTGCGATCGAATGTATCCAGCAGCACACGTCCGCTTGCACCTAGATCAAGTCCAGGCACCATGCCGTCGGGAAGACCGGCCTGGCCTTCCGCGCGCAAGCCGAGGAATCCGAATGTGCCGGCGCGGCCGAACAGGTCCGTCTGCTGACGGATACCGAACCGGGCTTCATCCAACTCCAGGCCGAGCTCGAATTCGTCTTCATTTTCCTCGTCCTCCTCGTTATCTCCTGAAGAGCCCGCACCTGATCCCTCTTCTTTGAAGTCACCGGGGTTGAAGCTCATCGACACCGAACCGCCGAAGGAGATGCTTTCGTTACCGATGACGGCATTCTTCATCTCGACTTGGAAGAAGCCCATCTGCTGAACAAGCGACAACCCTTTCAGCACTTCCCAATCGATCTCGATCGGCTTCTGGCCATCGTCTTCATCCGCCTCCAGTGCATAGCGGGTCCCATCGGTCAGTTCTAGGCCGAATGGACCGAACGCGAAGGGAAATCCAGGAATGGATAAGACACCATTCCCTGAGAGGCTTATATAATCCCCTTCGTGTCCCTCGTCCCTAGCTTGCTTCTTAACAACGATCTTCTGGGACGCTTGGCCGAAGATCGCGGTCAATTCGTTGGAAGAATCGTAACGAACGGCAGCATTGATCGTCGCGCCAGAGCCGATCTCGTAGACGGTCTCTTCACCTGCTAGCGCCTTGATCGGCCCCCTGAATTCGAGCAGGACGACCTTATCATCCTTCATAGAGGTCGCAGCATATTGCTGCTTCAGTTGTTTCAGCTTTGCTTCGCTCTCAACGGGAACAAGCGAGTAGCTCTCCAAGCCTTTCTCATTTTGTCGGACGCGTTCTGGACTTATATTCTCGCCTACAACTAACAGAATGCCGTAGTCCCTCGGTTTGAACCGTTGATCAAGCGTGAACTCGATTCGTTTCTCGAATGCGCCGAATATGCCGGCTTCGAGTCGCAGCTTGTAATTCCCCGGCTCCGACTTCAATGACGGCCACAGTGAATCCAGCAGCCGCACCGACATTTGCTTATCGTCCAGAACCGATACATTCTGCTTCGGAACGAGTACCTCGGCCCCGTCACGTTCACGGATCATGCGTACTTGCCAATCAGATGATCCCTTCAGTGCTTCGAAGCCTTTGCCTTGCAGTGAGATAGTTGGATTCTCATCCTTCATATATAGTTTGCGAGGCAGCGCCTCGAGCAGCTGGACTTCAGGGATCTTGCCCGACAAGGCCGGGAGTACGATGAAGGCAGCCTGAATACTCTCTTCCCCGCCAGCCGCTTGTACGATCACTTGGTATGGCGCAGCCTTGTAGGCGTACTGCGGCTTGGCCTTCACTTTCCAACTAACCGACTGCAAGCCGCCTTTAACGATGTTGCCGACGGACTTGGCCCTTCGTTCACCTTCCGCCAATTCTAGTTCAACCGGCAACCCTATAGTGGCGGTGACGTTGTCCAATGCAAGCGAGCGGTCGATTGAATTATCGATATCCACGCGAATTTCGAACTGTTGTTCGTTGTAGCCTGTACGGGCCTGGTTCAATGTCAACTGCTTGGGAGCCATCACTTGCAGCTGATAAGCGGCCTGCTTCTGTGAGGTGTAGAAGCTGCCCAAGCCGTAGTACGTCTCGAACACTTTCTCACCACCCGGCGCAAGCGAAGAAGGGTCCCAATACATGGCAACCGCACTGTCGGCTGAACCGTATTTGTTGCTGGTACTTGTGTAATCCAGCGACGGATCAACGGTATAGTCCCATTTCGTCTCCGAAATGCCGTTCCAATGGGCAACAATCATCCGGTTGGGGGCCACATTGCCCCAGCCTTGCGTGAACCCGTATGACATCACCTTCGGATTGACGGGATTATCAGTCGCCCGCCAGTAGTAAGGAATTGTACCTTCGAACTTCGTTTCATTCCGGTAATAATCGCTGCGTCCTGAGACGGAGATCGGGGCGGCATCCACCGGTCCAAGCATCGTATCGAGCAAGATTCGCGTCCCAACACTTACAGCTCGATCCGTCGTGTTCTTGACTTTATAAGAAATTTTCACATTGCCTGCGTTAGGGTTCGTACTGTCATCCACAAGTGTTAACGTCTGAATGATGTCGAGTCCTTCGGCTTTCCATACCGATTGATTGGTTACCCCATTGTTAACTGGAGTCGTTGTCACTGCGCCATTCAACCCCAGAAACCCATAACCGTTTCCATAAATAAGATCCTTGCCATTGATGCGGAAGGTCGTGAAGGACGTCTCGGGCAGTTCGTCCCGGTACAGCAGCGGCTTGTTGTCATCGCCGGTCTTCAACGGAGAACCTGCCTTCGTCTTGATGCTGAACCGTCCGGTCTCGTTGTTCACGGACACATCCAGAAATTCGTTCGCAACCGTAACCGCTCCTCTTCCTGCTTCTGCAGCCATTGCCTGCAGTCCGCCGATTGGCATAAGCAGCACTAGACTTAGCAGCAGCAGCATCCCTATTTTCCATCCGTTTTGGCTTACATGCTTCTTCATTGGCTGCTGGTCCCTCCTGGTTGAATGGCATCAGGCAACGGTAATATGTAGACACGGATCAGCTTGGACTGGCGCTCTTGATCCTGTAAATAGAACGTATAATACCCGTATTCCGATATTGGAAGCACGCCATTCTGTACGAGATCCCGAGTTGACTTGAAATCGCCCTTGTTCTTGTAACCGCGCAGCCATTTCACTTGATTCATCCCTTGATTGCCAAATGACCTCAGCTGGATGGCATCGCCGTAGGCCAGCGTCTCCTCGTCCTGCATGAGCTTGGAATTCACATACAACATGAAGCTAGTCGGCGCGATGACAGTCGCCTTGCGTGTCACGGTCGAGATGTTGCCTGCACGATCTGTCACGCTGTAGGTGAGTGTATACTCTCCAGGTACTTGTGGAGCGATGTTATGCGTTACGGATACATTCGTCAGTACGTTACCGTCCAAGTTGTCAATCGCTTCGACATCGGCTTTCGGATCTACAATCGTTCCTTGCTGGATGAGCAGTTGCTCACCGCCCTTGAAGCGAATCATCGGCTTCTGACGGTCAATGTTCTTCACTTCGACGCGAAGGTCGTAGCGGTTGTTCAGGCTATCCGTTGCCACGAGCCAGCGTGTACCGTTCTCAGTGAAGGTCAAGGTGTTCCCGGTCACTCCTTCAACCRTAAGCGATCGATCCGAATCAATCGTGACTGTCACATTGTTCATAGTAGGGGCCGTATCACTGTATTGATAGGTGACCTTCGCCTTCGCTTTGTCGATGTGGTTGACGACTGCCTCGATTTCCGCCGTATTGCCAGCCATGTCTTGCACCATGAATATAAAACGACCGTTTTCTTTGAATACAACCTGCTTCGACCGATTGTTGTTGAGCACTACGAATGGCTCACTTGCCGACACGGTGACGATCACATCTTCCTTCGTCGTGGTCGTCGAGCTGTAGCTGATCGCCAGAACGGGTGGCGTTCGATCGATATTGTACACTGACGCTGTCACCGAAGCCTGATTCCCGGCCCGATCTACTACTTGAAATGTATAGCTGCCGTTCGCACGGAAATCGTAAGCGGTGCTTCCATTGTTCCCGATGACCGTAACCGGCTCATTCGCAACTAAGACTGCCCGCACATCAGCTCGTGTCTCCGTCAGCGTGGAATATTGGAGCTCCACGGTAGGAGGCGTCTTGTCGATTCGGTCAACCATTGCTGTGGCGGTGCTTTCATTGCCGGCTTCGTCACGGAAAGTAAACGTGAACGTCCCATTCAGAGTGAACGAATAGGAAGTCGAGCCGCCATTGTTAATCACTTGAGGTGCCTCACCGGAGTTGTCGAGCGCGACTAAGGTCGCCGTTACATTCTGGTTCGTCCAGCCAGCTTGACTGTAGACAATTGTCCCGGTAGGCGCTTCCCGATCGATATGGTTCACCTTCAGCGTCGTGTTGCCTACATTACCTGCTGCGTCGCGGTATTCCAATACGAAACTTCCATTTGTCGAAAACGTATACTGGGCGCTGCCGTTATTGTTCGTAATTGTCACCGGCTTCGTTTCGTTCGGGAAAGTGACCGAGACGGTTACGTCGTTCCTCGTCCATGCCGTTTCACTATACGTTGCAACCGCTTGTGGCTTTTCTTTGTCGATATTAGTCACGGTTGCCGTCGCCTCGGACATATTGCCTGCGTTGTCGCGGAACAGGAAGGTGAACGTTCCGTTCTGTGTGAAGGTGTATCTGTCGCTTCCGTTGTTGTTAAGAATCGTATTCACTGCGCCGAGTCGGTCATCCTTGATGGTCAGTGTGACCGTGACATCTTCATTCGTATCCACTCCGGCCCCATGACTATAGCTCAACGTCCCGATCGGGGCGATCTTGTCGATGTTACTAACCGTCAAACTCATGGGGTCGCTTGATTTGCCTGTGTCCAGATCGATGATCGTATAATGAAGGCTGCCATTTGAATGAAAATCGTACACAACCTTCGAAACGGTCTGGCTCACCAAAGCTGCATCCGCAGGAGCGACCATGTTGATAATGGCTCGCGGAGGGCTTCCATCCGCATCAACCGTCACGCGAACTGTTCCGTTCGTCCACGCGGTCGTAGAGAACGTGACGTTTGCTGACGGCGTACTTCGATCGATCTGATACACCGATGCTGTGACGGTGCCGACATTACCGGCTGTGTCGCGAAAGACGAATTCAAACGATCCGTTGTCTGTAAAGTCATGAGTTGCAACTCCACTTGAAGGATTCGTTATTGTGATCCCTTCGTTGGCACTGAGCGTTGCTGTGACCGTGCCAGCCGTTCGTCCTGATGGGTTGTAAGCAACCGTACCAATTGGAGCCGTATTGTCTAGCAGGAACCTCCCACTCTTCATCGTCTTCACATTGCCTGCAGGATCCGTTACTTTCGCCCATAAGTACCAATCACCATCAACACCATTCAGGCGGGCGGTGGCATCCGGGGCTAGTCCATTCCATGCGATCGGTTCACTAATCGCATCTTGAGACCACGCGTAAGCGTACTGCAGCGGACCCGGTCCGTTATCGGTCGCGGAGATGACTGAACTGACCGATTGGCTGCTGCTTGATGTACCGTTCACACTGAAGCTTACTTCCGGCTCGGTCTTATCGATCCAAGTTACGGTCGCTACCGCTGTGTTCTCATTGCCAGCTTGGTCACGGAACTTGTAAGTGAACGTGCCGTTACTCTGAAAGACGTAAGTTAAGCCTGTGGGATTATCCACTACGATATCACCAGCAGCTGTCAAATTGTCCGTCACGGTCACAGTAGCCGTTACCGGTTGATTCGTCGATGCCTGAGTGCTATAGACGATCTGGGTCGCGATTGGCGCGGTTGCATCATAGATAACCGTCTGCTCGTAGACTGGGCTGATATTGCCGACTTGATCGCGGTACTGCACACCGATGTTATGCTGCCCATCCACGGACGGCAGAGCGACTTGCGCCGTGGGGAGAAATCCTACCCAACCTCCCACCTGAACCCCGTCTACCAGCAGTCGCATTTCAATCGATCCATGTAGATCGCTAGCGGATAACGTAACTGGGAGGGTGTTTTGGTTCGTTATCGTCTTGACAATCTGAAGCGATCCCGTAGGAGCCGTGTTGTCTAAATAGTAGGGACCTCCGCGGACAAGTGTCCAGTTGCCCGCTTCGTCGTACACTTTGGCATGGATATAATAGGTTCCGGTTCGGTTATCGAGCGTAAACTGTCCATCACCGGAGGTGTTCCAGGATGCGTCGTCCCCGTCCGTCGTCGCCTGTTCCGTGATGGAATACTTGATTGTGAAATTAGTAGCTGTTGGGTTGTCGTTGTCCGATACAGATAACTTCGTCGCCGTTGATTGGCTGTAAGTCAAGTTCCCGGTATTGTCGAACGAAGCGGTCGGCTTCGTATTATCCAGCGAGAAGCCTTGCGACGTATTGGCAAAGCCAACATTTCCCGCGCTGTCTGTCGTCTTCACGTGCAAGTATAACGAACCGTTCGCCTCTGCCGGAGATGTCAACGCAGCCGAATGGGTAGTCTTGGACCCGGAGCCGTCAAAGAAAAGTTGCCAGCCGGGATCGTTCGCTGCGGGTTGTGTCACGTTCGACGACCACTGGTAATAGGCCTGTCCCAGCGTCGCCCGTGCATCCACCAGTGTGRCGTCTACTTGTCGGGATTGCGCTGATGTCCCGTTGCCCTGTGTGGAGAATGTAACGCTCGGCGGCGTTCGATCAATAATATACGCCAGGCTCTCGCTTGTCCTGACATTCGCTGCCACATCGGTCGCGATTACCTTCAGCTTGTAGCTGCCGTCCAGACTGTTCGGGACTTGCAGCGTCCCACTGTTCCCGGAACCTCCGGAGTAATAAACTCCATCTTTGGACCATTCGTAACTGGTCGATTGAACACCAGAATGCTCGTCGGATGAAGCATATTGAACGGAATGGCTGGTACTCGCCACCCCATACATCGGGGTAATCGTAACGTCTGGCTGTTGGTTGTCATAGTTAAAAGGGCCGGCTGTGCGGATGGTCGTGGATCCCACCACATCGATGGCTTTCACATGCAGATAGTAGCTTCCGCTCCCGCCCGGATCGAGGGCTGGCGCCCCATTCAGCATCGGTGTACTAATAGAAGCAGCTGCCGGTGGAGTCGCACTTTGGGTCCACGTAGAGAATAACGTGATGTTGGCGTTCACTGGCGCATCGGTTGCCGTCACAGTTACCCCATGGTTTTTCTTATAGGTGATGTCGGAAGCTTTCCCGAAGGTGATCGAAGGAGGGGTGTTGTCGATGTACATTTCAGTCGTAAATAAATTCAGGAAATATTGGTTGTTGAGAATTTTCGTGCCATCGTCATATAAGGTCTCTCCATAAGGACTCCACATGTAGTCGTCTCCCGTTCCACACCAGTTCGGTCCGTTATACAGCTCAATCTTGCCTGATGCTGCGTTTGCTGCGACCGTATGATGGAATACCGGGGAATAATGTGAGTCCTGTCCAGGTACCTGCGTTAAATTGAACAGCACATAATTCGCAGAGTTTCGAACGATTTCGGCCGTAATGTTGGTTTCTGATATACAGGTCGAGCTCATGTCATCGAATCCTACCGAAAGTGTAATCTGCTGACCTGACTTAAAGAAATACTTCCCATTCACCGCCTGCACGCCATGCGAATTGAGCGTTACTGAAACYGGATACCTAGGTGAAATTATTGTGGCGGCTCGAGCAGGTGTGGAGAATGGAAGCACATACCCCGCCCAAAGTATCAGGCCACATAAAAATATAGCGAATTTTCTCATATACCCTCCTGTCTTTCGAATCAAGTTATCAACATTTCAGCCCTGATTATAGGAGGGTAAGGTTAAAGTCTGGTTAAATACCGGAAAATTTCTTGGAAATAGTAAAAACGGCTCAGCATGAGCCGCTCGACATGTAGGCCTTTAGACAGGTAGTGTCGTAAATTTGTATCCGAATCCTCTTACCGTCTGAATGTATTTGGGATTGGCTGGATCGTCTTCGATCTTCTTGCGTAGATTGCTGATATGTACTTTCACGGTTTGCTCGTCGCTCCCATGCTCCAGTCCCCATAATAGGTTATAGATCTGGGCCACGCTGATCACTTGATTCGGATGCTCCAGCAGAAGAAACAGCAGTTGCCGTTCTTTCGTGTATAAGGCCACAGGCTGGCCGTCTCGGATAATGCTGCGGCCTGGCCAATCGATCTCCAGATCCCCGTATCTCGTCAATCGGGCATCGGTTGTGACACGTCGCAATAACGCCTTCACCCGGGCTACCAGAATAGCGGGATCGAACGGCTTCGTCATATAATCGTCCGCTCCCAGCTCAAGCCCATCAATCACATCTTCGGCTTCGCGTTTGCACGTCAGGAACAGAATAGGCGTATTGGAGCTCTTACGAATCTCATGACAGATTTCCAGACCTGACAATCCGGGTAGTATGATGTCCAGTAGGATCAGGTTAGGTTTCTCCTGATGAAACAACTGCAAGCCTCGTTGTCCGTCTTCCGCCGTCAATACCTCATAGCCTTGATTTTCCAAAGCTAACCGGATGAACCCATGAATATCGGTGTCATCCTCTATAACCAATATTCTCGCAGGTATCCTCACACCGCTTCCCCCTTCTCCTTGTCATCGCGCGATTGCCACCTGATCGGCAGGATGAAGTAGAAGGAGCTCCCGCGATCAGGCTCACTCTCCACGCCGATATGTCCGTTGTGCTGCTCGATGATTTGCTTCGAGATGGCGAGTCCCAGACCGGCTCCTTCCAAGCGGGCATTCAACGAGGACTTGCCTTTATAGAACCGTTCGAACACATTGGCCAATTCCTCTGCGGCAATGCCGATTCCGGTGTCGGTCACCTCTACCCTCACAGCTGGCTCACCTGTTCCTGGCATTGTAGATTCCGAGATGCTGATCCGAATCATCCCATCGGGCGGCGTATATTTCTTGGCATTCGAAACGAAGTTGGCGACTACCTGTTCAATTCGAATCGGGTCGATATGCAACGTAGCGATCTCTTCCCTGTCTTCCGGCTTCCAATTCTCCATTACAACGTTCACGGATTGACCAGCCCATTCCCCACTGTTCCATACATGTCCCTGCGCTACTTTTCCGAGAAGGGAAGCAACAGCAATGTCTTGGAAGTGAAAGCGGATCTGCATCGCTTCCAGCTTCGACAGCTCGAACAGATCCTGAATGATCCGATCCAGATAAAGCGACTTGTCGTATATAAGCTGAAGTGTGCGCGGTTCATTATTCCTGATCACGCCGTCCAGCATCAGCTTGACATAGCCTTGGATGGACGTGAGTGGCGTTCCGAGCTCATGGGAAATCGTAGACAGCAGTTGACGCCTGGACTGCTCCATTCGGTGCAGCTCGCGATTGCGTAGCTCTAAGCTACCGAATGCATCCTTGAGTTCGACGGTTCGCTCCTCCACCTTATGCTCCAGCGACTCATTCATCTGCTGCAGCTGTTCCGATAAACTTTCCGTTTGTTTGAACGAATAGGAGAACCGACCGGCCAGATTGAGCGATTGCGTGAACAGAAATCCAAGCAAGCCGAGCGGGATGAAATTACCTTCATTGACCCATTGTGTATAAAACAGGACGTCGTTCGCGATTGTTAAGCTGAAGAAGACGAAGCCAATACCGTTCAATAAGGAGCCTTGTCTGCGACGAAATGCAGCCATCATATACACATAGGTCACATAGAGAACGGTCGGAAGTGCTCCGACCAGCACGTAAGGCACGAACAACTCTGTATACAAGGAAGCAGGTGTTGCCAACACAATCCCTGCCATGATCCCATTGACTGCCAGCGATATATGCTGTACGTTCCGGTGCGATTCTCCCGGGTACTGGGATTGCGTGAACAAGAGAACGAGATACAATCCGACGATTGCCGATAAGTACTCTATCTTCACAGCTGCCTCCCAAGGTAAGGAAGGAACCAAATAAACAGCCAGCGTCTGCCCCAATACGGCGATCCGCAAGCTCACTGCCAGGCAGAGCCCCCCGAAGAAGAGCGGGGACTTGTCCTTGCGTCGATACGCATATAACCCCAGATGGTACACCGCCATGATCATAATGCTACCGAAAACGACAACTTCCATTATGATCGTACGATTCCTCCACTGTGTGATTGCTTCGCTGTCACCCATGCGGAGTTCCTCCCAGAGCCCGCCTTTGCGCTGAACGAAATTCGACACCTGAATGACGATCTCCACCTTGTCACCCGATGGCTTGAAGGAATACACACTCGGTACATTCTTGGGAACCATCTCATCCCTGGAAGTCCCCAGTGTACCCCGTCCACCTAATAGCTTTCCGTCCACCCACAGCTTATAAGCCGTCGCCACGCTAGGAACATACAACTCCTGTGTGGTGCCGACATCACCTTCATTCAGCTTCACAACAAGACGGTAAGTCGCGTAACCTTGGTTCGGCAATGTGTGGCCATTCACGATATAGCTGCTCCATATGGATGGTACATGAACATACTGTGGTGATGATTCAAGTGTCGAGAGCCCAGGTGCATTAAGTTCATCCGGCTCCAGGAAAGCATTCCAATAAAACTTCCATTGTCCGTTCAACATCGACCAGCCACTTCGTGTCGGCTCCGCCTTGGACAGATCAAGTACGCCTTCTGTTGCTTGCGGCATCATCGGTTGCTCACCTGATGATGCTGTCGATACCTCATGGGGACCGCCAAGTATCCATCCAATTATTAGGATCGCCCACATCATATATTTGATCTTCATCTTCATCACGCTGCGTCTCAAACCTTCTCTGGGGTATGATTGGTAACTCTTCGAATCTATCATACTGCATAGCAGGCAAAAAGAAACAGGAAAACAAAAAAACTGATCAGCGTGAACTGATCAGGTTGTCTCAATTAACTCATAAATCGCTTGCAGGCATATTTCACCATGCCGCATCATGTCTTCGATGGCAACGAATTCGTCAGGCTGATGCGCCCTTGTGTCCGTTCCGCGGAAGCCTGCACCGAAAGCGACACCCCGGTTTTGCAACTTGCGGGCATATGTACCGCCACCAATCGAGAGCAACTCGGTCTTCTCACCCGTGATCATTTCGTATGCCCGACTGAGCTTCTGGATCAATGGATGGTTGGGTTCAATGTACAGAGGCGCCAAGTGCGCGGTAACGTCTACCTCTATCCCAACGCTAGCCGCCTTCTCCCGCAGCTTCTTTACGATGTTCTCCCCATCTACGGTAACGGGAACCCTAACGTTCAATATAGCCTCAGCCTCTGTGTCATCGATATGGATTTGTGCGAGATTAACCGTGAGCCGGCCGTGTACCGGGTCGCTAACGGCAAGCCCCAATGATTCACCAAACGCCTCGAAGCCGATTGCGGTACGTATAAACGCTACGAACTCGTCCTCTGGCACGCTGTCACTTATCGCATGCAGGAAATCTGCTGTATGTGAGATGGCATTGATTCCTGACGGTGGATACGAGCCATGTCCACTCTTCCCTATTGCTTCAATGATGAGCTTCCCTGCCTCGCCCTGATCATTGAGCTTAATATGCGGATTCCCTTCCGCCAGATCGGCTATCCTCTTCAGGAGTTCTGTCGCCATACTTGCCTCTAGCTGGAGCACCGTGCGGCAATGTTCCGGAACGACATTCGGAGCGGTGCCCCCTTGCATGGAAAGCAGGCGGTAAGGTTGTCCACCGATAGACCGTGATCTCCACAAACGGAACACATAGTAGCCCTTCTCCGCATTGATGATCGGATAACCGGCATCCGGCGTGAAGCCGTAATCGGGAAGCGGCTCGCGGGCAAAATATTCGTCCATGTCCGTCATCCCGTTCTCTTCGTTCGTCCCGAATATGATGCGAATCCGCTTCTGCGGTTGAATTCCGAGATCCTTGATCGCTTTCAGGGCATACAAGGCAACGACTGCAGGCCCTTTATCATCCGACGCCCCTCTGCCATATATGCGCCCTTCATGAATTTGCGCGCCTAGTGGCTCGAACGTCCAACCACTCCCTTCAGGCACCGTGTCTAGGTGGACGAGTACCGCGACGAGCTCATTCCCGCTGCCGTATTCGACGTGACCGGCATAGCCGTCCACATTGGCCGTGTGGAAACCCATGGAGGCTCCCAAGTCTAACATGTATTGCAAGGCACGGTCGATTCCTTCTCCATATGGTTTACCGGGCAAGCTCTCACTCGCCACGCTGCGAATTCGAATCAACGCTTGAATGTGCTCGACGATTTGATCTTCATAGTTTCGAATAGCTTGGCTTATATTCAATAGAATTCCTCGCTTTTATTCAGGATATCTTTCGTTTTCTCCCCAGTTTATCGCACTCCCCTATTAGATTCAACAGGCTTAGTTTGACATTTTATTAGTTATTTTTACGTGTTGGCAGGGGACCGACAAGTATTTGAAAACGTGTTCAAAAAAGCTGGATTTTCCACATTATTGCCGATATAATAAGCGTGGTTCAAGCGAATCTAATGCCATTGTATAGTTGTATTGTCATGAGGAGGAGACCCGCTATGGAGTTGAAAGTATTCAAAGCCCAATGGGGCATGACAGAGCCGTTGGAGCAGCAATTTGCCAAAATTGTGGAAGCTGGCTATCAAGGAATCGAAGGAGCTCCACCAGCACCGGAGCAAGAGAAGCTATTCCGCCAATTGCTTGACTCTACGAAGCTCGATTACATTGCAGGTATCCACTCGAGCGGCGACCATGTCGCCACATTCCGCGAGCGGGCGGAGCGGGCAGCGCAGTTCGGGCCGCTCCTGATCACTTCGCACAGCGGCAGAGACTACATGGAGTGGGACGAGCAGCAGCGTTTCTTCGAGAGCGCACTAGCGGTCGAGCAACGCCTGGGTATTCCGTTCGCCCACGAAACCCACCGTGGCCGCGCTATGTTCACGCCCTGGACGACAGCGAAGCTGCTTCGTCAGTATCCTGAGCTGAAGCTGAATGCCGATTTCAGCCACTGGGTCGTCGTGACGGAGTCGCTACTGGAGGAGCAGCTGGACAACGTCGAGCTGGCTATAAGCAGAACGATACACGTCCACGGGCGGGTGGGTTTCCGCCACGGTCCGCAAGTACCCGATCCCGCTGCACCCGAGTATGCTGCGGAGCTTCAGGCGCACGAAGCGTGGTGGGATGCCATATGCCGACGTCGTGCCGAGCAAGGGGCTTCCAGCTTCACGTTCACGCCCGAGTATGGGCCACCAGGCTACATGCACACGCTCCCGTATACGAAGCAACCGCTGGCCGACCTGTGGAGCGTCTGCTTGTGGATGGGCCAACGGTTTGCAGCCCGTTACCGCGAGAACGGTTGGCAGGGCGAGAAGTAAGGCCGATCTCGGAGGCTGTCGAGATCGGGAGACGGGCCCTCGTGCATGGCGATAGGCCGTGCTCTTGCAAATAAGAGAACAGAGTTCCTCTATTTGCGAAGTACGGCCTTCTTTTATAGAAATAGAAGAACTGAGTTCTTCTATTTCTATAATGGAGTTGAAACTACACCTTGTCTGTTGAGATAAGAGAACTGAGTTCTTCTATTCCATGATGATTGAGCAGAAAATGATGAATAAGAGAACTCAGTTCTTTTAAGGTTGATGGCATCGAGAGATTCCTCTGATCCCGACCTTAGTAGTACCGTGAATTATCGCCCTAAAGCGCGCAAATCTCTATACCGCCCCAACAACAAGAGCTCCATCCCACATATCGAGTGTGGGATGGAGCTCTTGCTTACGTTCAAGCGATCAATACTTATCGTACTTGAGGTCCATCGTAGCGAACCCGCAAAACTCAGGAAACTTGTGCAGCACTTTGTTGATCTGCTCTTGACTGTAACCCATCTTGCGCAGGTGCATCTGCTTGACGGTTTCTGCCGCATTCTGAGCAGAGACGAAATCGTCCATATGCTCGAACAGCTTCGCGCCCCACTTCTGCCCGAAAGCGACATGGAGACGCTCATCCGCGATGTCATACTCCGATTGGATCGAAGATAACGGATCGCCGAACTCCATGAAGGCCGTTATCGACTTGCGCTTCTTAATGAAGGAGCACGGCTCCATAACCATCGTCAGGCTGGAGTAGAACTCTGGGAACACCTGTTGCATCGTTTCCGGTGTCGGGGCCGTTGAAGGATGCCAGGAGAAGTCTTCTGTGCTGTAGCCCATCTGCTGTAACCGACGTACCCCCATTTGACTGTGCCTGACCTCATCCCACGTATGTCGGGCTACATCAAGATAGAAATCAACAGGCATCTTGTGCACGCCATAATACAAGTAGGTGAGGCTTTCTACGGCGGACATTTCGCTCGCGTTAATGAAGATCATATGCTTTATGCTATCAAAAGTCGGCGACTTCGGATCGAACATCGCGCTCTTGTATTTATTCAGATCGACATGTGGATATTTCGGATCGTTAGCCGGCGTCAGCGGAATAGGACCTGCCGGATCAGATACCGGGTGATCCGGCCAGTCAGGCGCTTGCTTCGACGAAGTGTTCTCAAGCACGTGCCACACTTGCTCGATATAAGTTAGCCAACGGTGATATGCTTCACGCTTCTCTTGATCCTCAACATAGGCGAATTTCACATAAGGGATGCCCCAGCCGTATAATTGCTCCTTGTCGAGCTCGATATACCGCAGCTTGTCGAATGTCGGCGCGTCGAGGATCGGGTCGAGCGTTTCATGAAACGCCGCATATTGCTCATACAGCTTCGAGATGATGAATTTGTAGCCTGCGGCGAATTCAATCAACCCGCTGGTCAACGTAATACGCTGACATGCTTCCTGCAGCCCACTTGGTGTCCAAGCTTTATCATTAATATCCGCACCAGGCAGCTCGCTGATCCGTTCACGAAGTTGGGCCATATGCTGGGTATGCAAGTACGACATCCGTACTAGTTCGCCCTTGATTTCCCAATCCGGTACTGCGGAAACCCACCCCATCGTCATTCGGGATAGCTCAAATTCCAGCCAAAAACATTGCTTCAGCAGCTTCGCTGTGTCAACCGGACGCAGCAGCGATCCCTTGTACTGAGAAGCTGCTTCCAGGAAGCTGTAGTCCGTTACATCCACTTCGATTTTTTTCGCCATTTTCTAGACCCCCCTGATTTTCTCCTGCCACTTCATACATCATGGCTCATAATATCATCACGATTCGTAACATTGGAATCGAATCGTTACTTCAGTTGGTGTGACATAGTTCATCGTAACATTGAGCGCGTCCCGGTTCACGGTTTCATTGCGCATCGAAACATCCTTATGTTCCTTGGCTCCAGACGATACACGGATGTGGTCTCCTTCATAAGCGTAGACGGCATCGCCTCGCACCAATTGCTTCATATGTGGAGCAACCTCTTCCAAGCCATCACCCGAGACTGTTCCCACCGGATCGAACATACAGACGGTTTGCAAATATATATTCGGAATCGCGGCAGATCGGATGCTGACCTCAACACCGTCGTCATGCAGCTGGAATTCCATTTGTACGGGTAGATGCATGACATTTGTTTTCTCCCGTAAATGATTGGGCATCTTCACATAGCTGCCATTCAGGCCAGCAGTATGCTCGCGAGGCAGCGGGTTGAAATAACAGCCCTCCAGCTCGATCTCCATGCTGTAGCGGTTCTCCCCTGTCTGCCGAATCGAAGGGAACGCGATGCCTCCGATACCGAACCAGCCTGCCGCAAGCTTCAACCCATACATTCGCGCCTGGCCATACTGGACGTACATCAGTTCCGGCTGGGCAGCCATCACAGTCACACTCAGTTTTCCCTTGCGATGACGCAGAACGGAAGCTCCATGAGGATGCTTCACCAGCTTGCCAAGATACGGAATGTTCCGAGGAACCGGAACTTCGTTGTTCTCGCCTAGCAGAATCGTATAGTGATCCGACAGAGCTGGCGCTTGTTCCGGCAACCGCATCGCATCCGGATACAGCATCCAGTGGATCAGGGCGCTGGCCCCCTTCGGTGAAGATTCCTCTGTAATCTGTGCCATGGAAGCAAAATCCTGATTGTTGTCATGCGATGCCATCAAATGGTAGATCACGTAGTACCAATCGTTCAGCACTAATGTCTGGCCCAGATCTTGACGTCCGGAATATTCCGTCGCAACCTCGTGACCGGGATGAAGCATATATTGCATCATACTCAAGTTGCGGCGAATCGCTTCAAAAGCAGGCTCATAACCGAATACCGTCCCAACATCATATAGGTGGATGGCACAAGCTCCGTTATAGATCGCATTACTGCGCTCCGTCCATTCCCCATATTCCGTCATATCGAAGCCTTCATCCAGGAATTGAAACGCTCGCTCCTTATAAGCTTCATCACCGAATATCTCATACATCTTCGAGAGCGCACCAGCCATGACCCAGCGATGATTCGGGGTATGAATACCTCCATTCAGCAAGCAAGGGCGGGCTCTCTCCATGAAGGTGTACAACCCATCCTGAACTTCGCGAATTTGTTCGAGTCCCGAACGTTCCGCTACCTGATACACAATCGATACCAAATGCGTCGTGAAGGCCGTATCCGGCGGAGAATCGATGTTACAATTGACGAGAGAGATACAGCCGCTATCCAGTTGTGTCGCCAAAAAAGCATCGACTGATTCTTTCATCAGTCCATCAAGACTGGAGTCCAAATAGTAGCGGGACGAGGACAGACAATATAACGGTAACGTTATAGTGAGCGTACCTAGGCCTAATGGATCCGCTTCCAAACCCATCTCAAGATCCTTACGACGTTTATCTAGATATTGATCCAGCCGTTCTTCCTGCAAGTGTACAAGATCTCGAAATGGATCGCGAACAGTGGTATTCATCGGCTCAACTCCAATGGGAAGGTAATAGTCATGTATAAACACACAAGTCCAGTATAAGTGAGCATGTAAGCGTTAGCTATCGCTTTTTTTTTACTTTTTATTAGATTTCTTGACCTCCGGAGCACTTGATTTTTTATTGTTGACAACCCTGATCTTACCGTATATTTTAAAATGGCAACGGCTAATCCATATCTTATGAAAATCCATGTATATAAGGAGCGCTAAGATGAACAATCAAACACTGGAGCTGTTCAGAACTTTGACCGAACTGCCTGGGGCACCCGGATTCGAGCACGAGGTTCGTCGGTTCGTCCGAAGTCAATTAGAGCAGGTAACATCCGAGATCGTTCAAGATCGGCTCGGTAGCATATTCGGGGTGCTGCGCGGTGACGAGAATGGCCCTAAAGTATTGGTAAACGGACATATGGACGAAGTTGGCTTCATGGTTACGACCATCCTGGACAACGGGATGATCCGGTTCCAGGCGTTAGGCGGGTGGTGGAATCAGGTCATGCTGGCGCAGCGGGTACATATTATTACGAAGAACGGTCCGCTTATGGGCGTCATCGGCTCTACACCACGCCATCTGTTAGGTGATGCAGCAAGTAAGCCTGTGGAGATTACTAACATGTTCATCGACATCGGAGCGGACAATCGTGATCATGCCCTTGAGTTGGGTGTAAAGCCAGGTTTGTCGATTGTGCCAATCTGTCCGTTCACCCCGCTAGCCGGCGGTAAGAAGATACTGGCCAAAGCTTGGGACAACCGATTCGGTGTCGGTCTCGCGATTGAACTGCTGCAGGAGTTGAAAGACAGCAAGCTTCCCAATATCCTATACTCAGGTGCAACCGTTCAGGAGGAAGTTGGGATGCGCGGCGCGCAAACGGCTGCGGGACTCATCAATCCCGACATCTGTTACACACTCGATGCCGGTCCAGCCAACGACACGAGCGGCGACAAGTACGCCTTCGGCCACATCGGCAAGGGCACGGTCGTCCGTATCCTCGATAGCTCTATCGTTACGAATCGCACATTGATTGAGTTCATCGTGGATACTGCAGAGACGCATCGGATCCCTTATCAATATTTCATCTCTCCGGGAGCCACGGATGCCGGACGTGTGCAACTGCATGGAAGCGGAGTTCCTACCGCTGCCCTTGGCATATGCGCACGCTACATCCATACATCCGGCTCTATGATTCACATCGACGACTATGCGGCTGCCAAGGAGCTTCTGGTGAAGCTTGTGCAAGCAACGGACAAGACCACGCTGGAAACGATTACGAGTTTCGCTTAACTCTAATGCAGCATAGAAACGCTGCAACAGCAAACGGAGCCTAAGATGTAGGCTCCGTTTCTTTGCATTCAATATTACTTCTTCATTGCCTTCATAGCGTCCGTAATTTCTTTGTCGTATTCACGCCCGCCAGCTTTTTCCCATGCAGATACCGCTTCAGCATAAGCTTTATCGAATTCAGGGGCTATGATCGCTTTCGACACACCCTCATACAATGATTTCTCGATTGCCGCTACACTCTTCTGCGCCACTGGTCTAGGCGAATCGATCAGCAATTCCGACTTCCCGAATTTCTTGAACACATCATACATGTGCAACATCAAGTTCGCATATTCATCTTTCTGTTGTGGAGTGACCCAATCAGGGCTTGCGGCAACTAGTTTAACCAACTGCTCTTTGGTGTATGGTGCAACGCCTTGTTGGATGAGAGCAAGATCACCTTGTCCCGATACCCAAGTTTGCTTCTTGTTCAGTTCTGGATCAATGGCAATTCGAAGTCCTGCATCATCTTTCCAGTTCACGCCTTCAATACCGGATTGTACGGTTGCAAGATTTTTTGGTTTAACCATCCAGTCCAAATACTTTACTACAGCTTCTGGGTTTTTGCTGGATTTAGGTACCGCAATGAACATTCCGTAATCGGCTGCAATTGGTTGACGCTGCGTGCCATCTGCGCGCTTAAATGGATCTAGGGTCACCCATTCCGCAGTTGGTACCGATTTCCGCGTATTAACGTTCATTGTGATGCTGGCTTCGTTGGAATCCGTGAACCCAGCTACACCGCTATTAATATGTTGAGTGTACTGTTGCGAGTTGATGTCCGTTACGAATTCCTTCGAGATCAGACCTTCTTTATACAGTTTGTTCATCCAACCGAAGAAAACTTTTCCTTCAGGCAAGGCTACGCCGGAAGTGAAGACGCCGTCCTTGTAATTACCATTCGGAGCATAGAATTGATTGCCCGGTCCATCGTTGTTGATGCCTGCACCGAACATCGGTCCGAAGAAAAATCCTTTTGCCCCTTGATTGATGGCTGGCATCGCGAATGGTACAACTTTATCTTTACCTACTCCACCTGGATCTTTCTCTTTAAACGCCTTCAATACCTGGTATAGCTCATCATTGGTCGTTGGCATTTTCATGCCCAACTTGTCGACCCAGTCTTTACGAATCTTCATGTGAGCACCGGCATACGTGTTGGCGCGGATTGCCGGAATGGCATAACGTTTGCCTTTATACATACCCGCTTGGTCAAGTGCCTTCTTGTTGTTCTTGACCAGATCCGGATACTTGGCGAGGAACGAATCAAGCTCCCATAGCCCACCCTGCTCTGCATACTTGAAGATGGTGTCGATCGAATAAGTGATGATCACATCTGGCGCTTCGCCGGAAGCCATCCATACGTTTAGCTTCTCCGACTCCTGCGCTCTAGGCAAAGACACGAATTCAACATCTAGGCCGATCTTCTTCGTCTCATCAATTACCCATTTGGTAATCGGGTTGTTACCCAAGTTCTGACCTTCCGGCGCATTGGCGCGATCCCATAGCGTTACGCGGATTTTGACCGGCTTCTCCGGCTCCTTGCTTGCTGTCGGTGCTGCGCTTCCACTAGGTGTTGTTGCTGTACTCTTCCCATCGTCTGTTGATTTAGAGCATGCTGCTAAGAATCCTGAAAGCGTTACCACCATAGCTAAACTTCCAATAACCCCTTTTTTTAACACCCTGACCATACAGCTTTCCTCCCTAGAAATGAATTGCAGGATATCTATGCTAACAATGGGATTATGCCCATCTCCTGCCTTAGTAATTTATTGTATATAAAGCGTTTTCAAAGTAAATATAACCGCTTTCATAGAGCAAAGCTATGGTGTAATATTGACAATTTATTAGCTTTTTTGTCCTCTATTTCTTCATTGTTTTCATGTCATCGCTGATTTTTTTGTCATATTTTGGTCAATAAAAAAATCGCCCTCCACATGTGCTAAGCAGGCAACGGGAGGACGACTAAGGTGTGATAGCTATTATGATTGTTGTTTGTTTGAAGTATAGTTGAAGTTTGTAGACTTATTTCTTCATTGCTTTCATGGCATCGCTGATTTCTTTGTCGTACTCACGACCGCCGGCTTTTTCCCATCCGGAGAGCATTTCGGCATAAGCTTTATCGTAGTCAGGGGCAATGATCGCTTTCGATACTCCCTCGTACAATGATTTCTCGATTGCCGCTACGGTCTTCTGCGCTACTGGTCTTGGCGCATCGATCAGCAGTTCCGACTTCCCGAATTTCTTGAACGTCTCATACATGTGCAACACCAAGTTCACATATTCTTCTCTGGCTTCTGGTGTAGTCAAAGTAGGGGTTATAGCTGCTTGTTTCGCCAACTGCTCTTTGGTGTATGGTAATACCCCTTGTTGGACGATAGAAAGGTCACCACTTCCGGATACCCAAGTATGCTTCTTGTTTAATTCTGGATCAATAGTAAGGCGTAGCCCGCCATCATCTTTCCAGTTGACACCTTCAATACCGGATTGTACGGTTGCAAGATTTTTCGGTTTAACCATCCAGTCCAAATACTTCATTACAGCATCTGGGTTTTTGCTGGATTTCGGCACAGCAACGAACATTCCGTAATCGGCTGCAACAGGCTGACGCTGAGTCCCGTCTGCGCGCTTAAACGGCTCTAAGGTCACCCATTGCGCAGTCGGCACGGATTTCCGCGTATTGGTATTCATCGTAGTACTTGTTTCGTTGGAATCTGTGAAGCCGGCCACACCGCTGCTTATTTGTTGAGTGTACTGCTGGGAGTTGATGTCCGTTACGAATTCCTTCGAGATCAGGCCTTCCTTGTACAACTTGTTCATCCAACCGAAGAATGTTTTGGCTTCAGGCAAGGCTACGCCGGTAGTGAAGACACCGTCCTTGTAATTGCCATTCGGCGCATAGAATTGATTGCCCGGTCCATCRTTGTTGATACCCGCGCCGAACATCGGTCCGAAGAAGAATCCTTTTGCCGCTTGGTTGATAGCTGGCATCGCGAACGGTACCACTTTATCTTTACCTACTCCACCCGGATCTTTCTCCTTA
>NZ_JBFUIX010000074.1:0-32636 GCF_056401635.1 Paenibacillus sp. P4_E11
GATTCGACGATGCCCGACTAGATACACTGTTTCTAGTTCACCCTATATCATGGAAGGGAAGCTTGCAGCAATATGCAGGAAGGTTGCACCGCTCACATGCAAATAAGCAAGATGTACAGATTTATGATTATGTCGATATCCAAGTACAACTTCTCATGAGCATGTATAAGAAAAGAATAAAAGGATACCGTGCCATGGGATATAGCGGCATGGAATTATAAGGTTACTAGGAATCGCTGCGCAGTTCTGGGGTGTGCCGTACACAACGATTCAAATCAAGGAAGCGAACCAATCGATGCAGAAGGTAGCTGATCGGTTAATTGCCCCGTTTGATCCGGCCATTACGGCCCAGTTGTATTTATAGTACGATAGATATTGAAATTCTCATCGTCAAAACAAACAAAGTAGATCTGATCGATCCTATGCTGCTCGGAGGGAATCGAATTCAAGTAAGATGTAACTGTCTCATGGGCTATTTGGGCTGCGAGTAGTTTGGGAAACCGGTAAATACCTGTGCTGATATTCGGAAAAGCAATGCTAGTGGCCTTATACTCCAAGGCGAGTGACAAGGAACTCATGTAGCATCTACTAAGCTTTTCTATCTCGTTGTTGGTTCCCCCATTCCATACGGGACCCACGGTGTGAATGACATAAGCAGCAGGCAGGTTGCCTGCTGTTGTAATGACGGCTTCGCCTACAGCGCAGCCTCCTTGTCGTTCTCTGATCTTTATGCACTCATCGAGGACCTTTTTGCCCCCGGCTTTATGGATAGCACCATCAACTCCTCCGCCACCAAGTAAACTTGTATTTGCGGCATTCACGATGATATCAGCCGTAACTTTCGTAATATCCCCTTTAATAGTAGAGAGAGTTGTTTGAATCACAAGGATAGCCCCCCATCAGCTGGGATTACGCCGTAACGTTCCAGAGCCTTCGTCGACGATTCCAACATCCGTCTTTTCAAATAATCACCCTCCACGACCCGAACCCGCTTCCCGAGAAAACGGATCTTGGAGAGCAGATACTCATACTCATCCTCAAGTAGACATATCGTGACTCTATAACTATCATTCTCCGTATTATACTTGACGTCTTTTTCGAAACTGGAGAAAGCGTACAGAATCCGGGACAACTCCCTGTTATAATCACGGACGACTTCAAGATCAACTTCGGTTTTACGCGACTCGAGTGTCTGGGTGATTTTCGCAAGGATGCGATCTACATCTGATAGTTGGATGGACTCTGACGAGAAGGATACGATGTTCTGTAGCCTGGTACTCATGAACGTACGATGTCGGAGATTGTACCAGAGCAGGTACCATTCTCTCTTGACCATAGAGTATTCCAATTTATAAGGAACTCCGGATTGAGCGGAATTGATGTTGCCATTCTTGAGGATATAGGTTAATCGGATCCCGCTTTTACTCATGATGAGCCGGCGTAAAGCACGCAGGTGTGGGTGGTAGACTTGGCGTTCCATACTGCGGGCTTTCTCGATCAGGTGATCCGTGATATCCATCGTTGTATCCAACTCGAGGATGGAATGCAGTTTGTCCAGCGTATCTGCAGTAAAGGCCTCAGCTGCGGCGGGATGCGCTAACATGGTTTTCAGCCACGCCCTTTCGTGCGAGGTTACCATGAACGTACCGGAATCCTCAAGACGGGAGATGATCTGGTAGTTGAATATTTTCTCAAATAAACTCATAGTAGGATTGAATCTCCTTCCATTCAGCAATCATTTCCTGGCGGAACGGAATAGGCTCGAGTATTTCACAGCTAGACCCGAAGCTCCGCAACCACGGTTTAATCTCGGTAGTCCCATTAACCGTGATCTCATATGTAAAAGAATGCTCGTCTTCCAACACGATTTGCCCCCACTGTCCTTGCAACAGAACGCGTTCCTTCACAAAATTGGGCTCAGACCTCTCTGGATTGTAGAATCGGGCACGCACGGTCACCGGTCGGCCGGTGTCAATCAGCCAGCTATACCTGACTTTCTCCTCAAGCTCATTAGCTTTCTGTGCGAACAAATCCTCGGCCACGAGTGCATCTACTTCGATCTGAGTGATCCCTTCCATCCGATATTTCCGGATTCCCTCTCTGCTATTGGTGAGCAGGTACCATCGTCCGTACTGGTGATCATAGACGATCTTGAGCGGAATCACTTTCTCTCCCTTGCCTTCCGTCTCTCGCTCGAATAACGGATTGGTGTTTTTGGAGGAATAGCTCTTTTCGGACTTTGGTGAGAAATACAGGAATCGTACTTTACGGCGGCTCCGGATGGCATGCAGGAGCGTGAACAAATGCGCTTCATCCAATATTCGTGAGTAGTAGTGGTACTTGTATAAGAAAGGCTCTATGGCATGCTTCTCAACATGTTTGCGTAGAAAATGTTTCTTAAGTCCATCGCGCAGCAAGTAACCTTGAACAGAAGGCACTTGCGTGTTCGCCATCACATCCACAAAATCAAACAAGTCATATAGCTCCTCATCGGACAATTGCCGGATCAGATCATTCTGAATACGATACCGATAAGGGCGGGTGCCCGGCGCCTTCTGGATCACACCAACCTCCTCCAGATACTTGATGTCTGAACGAATGGTCTTCTCGTCAGGGAGGGGAGAATCGGAAGTCAGGCTGCTGCAACAGATGTCCATCAGCTCCATCGTAGTCAGAGCTTGTTCGTTCAAGGCGGCTAGCAGCAGTGAGATCCTTTGGGATTCGGATTCTTTCAGAGACTTGGCGCGAAACAGGAACAGCAGCATCGGATCGGTAGATTCGTAATAGCTGAAGCGGATCGTCTCTGCGAATTCCTTTCCCTGGTCCTCCGGGAGTTGTTGGTGCATCGTATTCACGATTTCTTTAAGCCGCTTGATCGTCTTATCGAAGGTATGGACGGAAATTCCCAATCGATCCGCGAACTGCTGTCTGTTGTAGGCACCGCTCGTCAGCACGAGCATGCGTAGAAATTGAATCTCTTTATCAAAGCTCTCTTTGGCCATCACAATCCCTCGTTCCCTAATGCTTCTTTCATTGTAACAGGGGATGGAATGGGGCGGAATGGCAAACTTTCTCTACGGTCGTAATACTTATGCCATGTTCGTTAGCGCCTTAATGAGTGAAAATAGGTTGCAGAAGCACGATACGTATTACTAGGGGAGGAACAACCACATGTCCGATGTACAACACCAAATCTTAGAAGAGTTGCAGCGAATCGAACAGGAAGAAGAAGTGAGGATATTGTATGCTTGCGAATCGGGCAGTCGGGCGTGGGGCTTCCCTTCTAAGGACAGCGATTACGATGTAAGATTCCTATATATCAGGCCGTTGGAATGGTATTTGTCGATTTTCGAAAAGCGGGATGTGATCGAACGGCCGATCAGCAACATGCTGGACATTAATGGCTGGGATTTGAAGAAAGCCTTGAATCTGTTTCGTAAATCGAACCCGCCGCTGCTGGAGTGGCTGCAGTCTCCGATCGTTTATAGGGAGAACTATTCCATTGCTGAGCAAATCCGTGGGATCTCTCCGTTAACGTTCTCGCCCAAATCTTGTATGCATCACTATCTGCATATGGCGAAGGGGAACTACCGGGAGTATCTGCAGGGCGAGCAAGTCAAGATCAAAAAATATTTCTATGTGCTCCGTCCGATCTTGGCATGCGAGTGGATCGAGAGGTTCAACACGATGCCACCAATCGAGTTTCACTTGCTTGTTGACGGTTTAGTACCAGAAGGTAGCGAGCTAAAGGCGGTTATTCAAGATTTGCTGGTCCGTAAGATTGCCGGTGACGAAATGGATTATGAACCACGGATCAACCCGATCAACGAATTTTTAGAAGAGCGAATGGCCTACTACGAACAGATGGCATCACGTATGCGTACTGCTGAGGGTAGTCAGGATCATCAACTCGACGAATTGTTCCGATCGGCACTCAAGGAAGTATGGGGAATTTGAATTTAGTACAGGAGTTGAATCGTATGGCTTATCAAAATATAGACGGTGTACTTGTATGGGGGAAACCCGACGAAGGTGCACTCACTCAAGCCCACATGTGCGCGGTGACCGGCAATGTCGTCCAAACGTTACTAATGGCTGATCATCATAAAGGGTACAGCCAACCGATCGGTGGTGTTGTTGTATACGACGGGCAGATCTCTCCATCCGGGGTGGGGTACGATATTGGATGCGGGAATAAGGCTGTACGGACTAACTTATATGTGGAGGATGTGAAACCGAGGCTAGCAACCATCATGAACGAAATAGCACGGAAAATCTCCTTCGGCGTAGGTCGTGTGAATAACGAAAAGGTCGACCATGATTTGTTTGACGACCCGGACTGGACCGTCTACAAGACAGTAGGCAAGCAGGAGCACGATAAGCTGAAAGCGTTAGCCCGCGATCAGCTCGGGACTGTCGGCAGCGGGAACCATTTTGTCGACTTGTTCGAAGAAGTGGGTACTGGCCGAGTGTGGATAGGTAATCACTTCGGAAGTCGAGGCTTCGGGCATAAGACGGCCAGTGGGTTCCTGAACCTGACTGCGGGTAGAGAATTTCTGGCGAATGCCCCCGGCGAGAAGATGGATCAACCTCCTGTATTGTTGGATTTGAGCAACGAACTGGGCGATATGTATTACCGCGCTATGAAGCTTGCCGGGCGTTACGCCTATGCCGGACGAGATTATGTGATTCAAGAAGTACTGTCGATTCTGGGAACGGAAGCCGACTTCGCCGTGCACAATCATCATAACTATGMCTGGAAAGAGACGCATAACGGCAAAGAAGTCGTGGTGGTACGCAAGGGAGCAACCCCGTCTGCACCTGGCCAAGTCGGTTTTATCGGCGGCAGTATGGGGGACATGTCTGTTATTGTACGAGGTAAGGATACGGTGGAAAACCGTGAAGCTTATTACAGTACCGTACATGGAGCAGGACGAATCATGAGCCGGACTCAAGCGGCAGGCAAGATGAACTGGAAGACCCGTTCTCGAAGCGGCGGACAAATCTCCACGACACAAATGATGGATGCTGTTCGTGAATTTGGTGTCGAGCTTCGCGGGGCAGGTACGGATGAGAGTCCGTTCGTTTACCGGAAGCTTCAAGAAGTACTGGATGCGCATGCAGAAACGATTGAGGTTATGCATGTTCTGCGGCCGATTGGAGTCTGTATGGCGGGAGCAGATGAATTCGATCCTTATAAAGATTAAGGTTAAGGCCAAACGAAACTCAACCACCAAGGACCGTCCGGTGATCTTGCGATCTTCCGGACGTTTTTATTAGAGCCATACATTACCGGTGGCCGGCTTTCCTGCGAAACGCCTGAACACACCAGATCAGGGCAGCGAGGAGGATAACAAGACACCAACCGATCGCTAACCATAAGTTATTATGAATCGGTGTACCGGTGAGAAGACCGCGAATCGACCACCGAAGTTGTCATTTTATTGTCATTCCTGTCATTATCTTCGCATTTCGATACTTCTCTATATCCGATTGTGATAGGCTGAGAGCAGTGCACAATAAGCAGCCTCCCTGGCTGTAAGAAGGAGCTTTTACCTCAATGAGAACTAGCCGTCTCTCTCTATGGCTGTGGATATTGACCTGCATAGTCGTGCTATCACTGTTCCTGCCAGCGCTATTGGTGGAACGACCCAATTTCRCGGATAAACAACGTGAGCCGTTCTCAGTGTTCGTTAAATATTGGGAGGTTGCCTTCGGACCAGAGCCTCCTCTAGACAAGGATTGGGTTCCCTTCGATGAGGCGGCCAAGGCCAGTCTGTCGGGCTACCATGGCACGGTGTGGCTGCAGYGTCCAATCCCGCAGCTGGAATGGCGGAATCCGTATTTGTTCGTGTCTGGCATGAATCGGTTCGAAGTCTCCATCGATAGCGAACTGCTCTACACGTTCAACATGGATGGACAACGGAACCATCTCAGGCATACGAATAGCATGCATCCTATCCGGGTCGACCCTCAGGACGAAGGGAAACGACTAAGCATCCGCGCGGAATGGGAGGGGCATCCCTTCATCGGCAATGACATGATACTGGCTGGCGAACCGGATCAGATTCTGTATGCGTTACTTCAGGGCGAGATGACCTTCATCATCTGCTCGATTCTATATGTAACAGTAGGTCTGGTCGGACTGGCGTTATTGATCCGGCGCAAGGAGTCCCTGTATGGATGGTTCGGGCTGATGAGTCTGTCGATGGGATTGAACTTGCTGTTCTCTTGCCGGTCGCTGCAATGGTTCGCACATATGGAAAGCTTGTATTATTGGAGGGATATACTGACCCCGCTTGCGATGAGCGCTTTTATCGGATTTTATGGGACGGTGCTTGGCGCTTCCCGCGAACGTACGGTCCGGATTACCCGTTCATTGTCGCTGCTCTACCTGCTCGGAGTGATCGGCGCTGCGATCTGGTACCCGTCGCTCTATTGGAAGCAGACTATGGTAGGTATCGTTCTGGTTACAGCCGCCGGCTTTGTCGTCTTTACGTACGCACTGCTCCGTTATCCGCAACTGTACGAACGCCGCTATGAACGACAGTGGCTGATAAGGGGTTACTGGATTCTCGCCCTCAGCACCCTTGCAGGGATGACAGCGTTTATGTTCCCTGGTGCCATGAACCAATTATTGAACACACATCGGTATGTGTATCGGATTATTGAAAGCTTGCTGCCAAACGGTCTGCTTCTGTTCATGATTTGCATGGTCATGGTTATCGTCAACAGGGTGCGTCGGGTGCATCTGGAATCGGAGTGGAACGCTCGGGAACTTCTTATGAAGAATCAGGAGCTGGAGCAGTTTCACCGCAATCTCGAGCAACTGGTCGAGACACGCACCGGGGAGCTGAAGCAAGCGAACACGATSCTGTCGGTGACGATGCGCGAGAAGGCGGAGTCACTGGCGGAGATATCCGTGCTGGAAGAGCGGAACAGAATCGCCTATGAGATGCACGATGTCGTCGGCCATACGTTAACGGCAGCGATCGTCCAGTTGGAGGCCACGAAGAAGTTAGCCGTCCGTGAAGGCGCAGTTCCTGTCGACAAGCTGGACTTGTTGAACGGGCTTGTCCGCAAAGGGTTGGATGATATCCGCAAGGCCGTGCGAATGCTCAAATCGGAGGAGCAGACGCTCTCACTGGAGGCCTCTATGCAGGAACTGATCCAATATACAGAAGATACGATGGAGATCCAGGTAGATGCCGTCATTGAGGTTCCACCGGGGCTGGGCAAGCTGATGGAACAGGTGCTATATCATGCGCTTCAGGAGGGGCTAACCAATGGAATTCGCCATGGGAATTGCAGCCGATTCCGCTTCTCGCTGCAGTCTGCCGGGAACATGCTGCAATTCCGGCTTGTCAGCGATGGGGAGCCGTTCGGTACTGCCGCCCCTGGCTTCGGGCTCACTTCTATGATGGAGCGGGTGAAACTGTTGGATGGGGAAGTGAACATCCGGTCGTCCGAGACCGTGGATGGCGCTCCGTTCGGATGCGAGCTTACGATTGATGTCCCATTGCCGTCCACGGGATAAAAGCCTATGCTAGAGGAAGAAGAGTATAGAAGGGGCAATCGCAACATGAGCGAAAAAGAAATTGTCGATCAATCGAAAATGCCGATTACGGTGAGCAGATGGACATACATGGTGGGATTAACCGAGGGAAAGTAGGTAACGCTGGATGTAGGGTGTTTGATATGAAGGAAGCAGTAGATTATGCAAATCAATGGATGTTGAACCATCGCTGTATAAGCTAACCCATAACATCTTACTTCGTTTTCTACACGCAAATGTGGTATCCTTATGTGTTATGACGTAAAGGAGCGGATTTGTGGAGACGCTACTAGAAGTTAACCATGAAGGAGACCAACATGACATTTAATGACCTGAATATTATACCCGCGATTCTAAAAGCACTAAGCAAAGAAAACTATACGGCGCCGACGCCGATACAGGAACAGGCGATTCCAGCCGTGTTAGCTGGACGAGACCTACTTGGCTGCGCGCAGACTGGAACAGGGAAGACGGCCGCATTCGCTGTCCCGATTATTCAACTGCTGAGTGAACAGCCGATCAGGCCCCAAGCGAAACGCCATATTCGCTCCTTGATCCTAACCCCGACAAGAGAATTGGCTATCCAGATATCGGACAACATTCATGCGTATAGTCAGTACACTTCGATACGATGTTCGGCCATAGTGGGCGGTGTTTCGCAGAAAGCCCAAGAGCGGGCACTAACGCAAGGTACGGATATATTGATTGCCACGCCAGGCAGATTGATGGATCTAATGAATCAGAAGCTGATCGACTTGCAGCATGTTCAGATCTTAGTGCTGGATGAAGCGGACAGAATGCTCGATATGGGCTTCATTAACGATGTGAAGAGAATCATATCCAAGATGCCTAGCAAGAGACAAACGCTGTTCTTCTCGGCCACGATGCCGTCAGAAATAGCCACCTTGGTCAAGACGCTGCTCGTGAATCCGGTAAAAGTAGAGATCACGCCTGTGTCCTCGACAGTGGATCGGATCAAGCAATCGGTGTATCGAGTGGATAAGGATAACAAGCAGAATTTGTTGCATCACCTCTTGCAAGACCGATCCATTGCTTCCGCCTTGGTATTTACCCGTACGAAGCATGGCGCAGATCGTGTTGTGCGTGCACTCGCGAAGGTGAACGTATCGGCTCAAGCGATTCATGGGAACAAATCTCAGAATGCCCGCCAGCTGGCACTGAACAATTTCAAGAGCGGGGCCACGCGCGTGCTGGTCGCGACGGATATTGCCGCCAGGGGGATTGATATTGAGGAGCTGTCCCACGTGATCAACTTCAACCTCCCCAACATTCCGGAAACGTACGTGCACCGGATTGGCCGCACCGGTCGAGCTGGGCTGAGCGGGACAGCGATTTCCTTTTGCGAGGTGGAGGAAATTCCGTATCTCAAGGATATTGAGAAGTTGATCAAGAAGACGATTCCGGAAGTGAAGGACCATCCTTACCCAATGTTGGGCGTGACTCCACCTGAGAAGGTAGCAGTCGCCTCGAAGGCAGCCGCCAAGCAGCCCGCCAAGCCAGCCCAATCCAAGGCGAACCCGCCGAAGAAGCCCAAGTCCGAGTGGTTCAGAAGAGGAAGCAGAACGGGCAAGTAATAGATCAGTAATCAATAAAATTAGAATAGGATGGGATCATTTGGGTACAATTGAAGTAAATCATGAATTGCCTGACAATTATGAACAATTAAAACAAGCTGTGAATCGCACGTCCAATTGGAGAGAACGCCTAGAGGCTGTTGAACAATTAGGTCAATGGAAGCACAAGATGACCATCGATCTCCTCACACATAGAATGAACAACGATGCCGTCTATGTCGTTCAAGAGGCTGCCTTCCGTGTGCTCAAACAATTCGGAGAAGATGTTCAGTTACCCCCAAGAAAGAAAGGCGACTTGATTAAGGGCTTTACTAAAATCTTGGTAAGAATGAAGAAAAGCTTGCCGGCCGACCATTCCTTCGAAGAGTTTAAAGAGAAGTTAAAACGAACGAGACTTGATGTATATGATGTCTATGAAGGTGATAAGGGCGCTGATTTCGAAAAGTGGCTTGAACACACGTGGGCTTCGTTGTCGGCCAGGTAGGCTGGTGTATGGGAATAAATAAAAAAGGCACATGGCGAGGACAACCTCTCCATGTGCCTTTCTTGAATAAGAATTTATAAGTTTTTGAGGTTTATCCTTTTTCAACTGATATGGCCTGGCTGGGAGGGAGTCAGAAACGGTAGGTTGGATAAGTTAACTCGTCGATAAAATCGACAATCAGCCTGTATGTTAATTTCAAAAAAAATTATTGAATCTGATTATTGGATGTCCTGTGATTACGTGGAATCATCTTGGACTCGGAAAAACCGGACGCGGAGCGTACGGACAAAGGGAACTCCTTGAAGGAAAGCAGGACAAAAAGGGAGTGAGCAGGAGAGTGGAGAAGCGAAGCGTCCACCTTTGAAACCGATTCCTAACCACGACAACATTTCAATCAAAGGAATCGATTTCAACAACGGTCGGAATCTCCTCCCATACCCTCCCCACGCGCTAACTGAACGCAACGACCAAGGACCGTCCGGTGATCTCCCGGACGGTTTTTCTTATGTGAATTGAAGGGATTTCCAGCTGGGCTGTGGAATGTGTAGACGCGGCCTTTTTCAACGAGGCACTGCATAGACACATATGACCGCTGAAGGAGGCAAACCGTGAATACAACAACCGTCTACGATGAACACCTGTCCGCGTTAGAGCGCTGTCAGAATAGCACGATACAGGCTCTATATAAGGAGCTTCAGAAATTCAACAAACGGATCGTGGAAGAGGATTACGAGATTGCTATATTAGGCGCGCGCAAAGCTTCTGATTACATGCTGCGCAGTGCTGCAGAATCGTTCCAGATCAAGGCGGGTACGAAGCCGTTGAAGACGATCATTGAAGAGCTAAGGCGTCAGAAATGTGTACCTGTCCTCATCGAGAAGCACTTTCAAATTTTGCGGGAATTCGGCAATCTAGCTGCTCATGGTGAATCCGGTGAAGGGGCAGAGGAACAAGAAATCTCGGAGCTCACAGAAGTCGAAGCCATCATATGCGTACACGCCCTGAATACGGTTGTCGGTTGGTATGTGGCGAAGGTGATGCCCAAGGTATTGGATATATTCCCCTTCAAAGTAATAAGTGGACGCGAGATTACACCTGAGTTGATATCCCAGGCGGCAGAGATCGATACGAGTGTGTATTCCTCGGAATTCAGAGGAGTGCTGAGCACTTGTCTGGCCTGGTTAGACCGGAATCCGGATATATATACGCTTATTATCGATCGCAATATTAATAGAGTCGTAGGTTATATCAATGCGATGCCGTTAGAGGATGAAGCCTTCGAAGCGATCAAGGGCGGTGAAGTTTACGATATCGACATTGCACCATCTGACATTCGAACGTACGAATTGCCGGATATCTACAAAGTGTACTTGTGCTCGATTGCGGTGTCTCCGAATTATAAAGGAACCATCGCCTTCAAGATGCTGTATGAAGCGTTCTTCGATAGACTGCTGCAATTAGCGGACAATGATATCATCATCTCGGAGCTGGTCGCCGATGCGATCACGTCGGATGGCGAGAAATTAGCTGAATACATTGGTATGCGTAAAATTAAGGACAGCAGTCATAACTCGTCAATATATCATACAACGTTGCTGCCCCCTTCTATTCGAGCCACTTCCAGTAAGGCCAAGAGCGTGCATCAACTGTATGAGAAGAAGTATGAAGAATATAGAAATTTACTTGAGAACAACCAATCGATCTGACATCCAGATTCATGTTGTGCAGGAGGTGGAACAGCCATGTCCAGAAATTTTACTTTCATCCAGTCCATCGAACCCATCTTGTACGAAAAATGCGCTCAGGCCGAATCCTTGGCGAAGACGTATCCCGAATTGGCTGGAGCCAAGCTCCGGGTAGCTCTGGAGTATACCCTGCAGTGGATCTGCCATGCCAAGGGCTTCAAGGCCTCGGTTACGTTCGAGATGATCAATCGGGTCAGTGCAGCCGGCTTGTTGAAAGAGCCTCATCCAGGCAACCTGCATAAGGTGCGGTGGCTTGGGAACCAAAGTGTTCATACTAACTATCAATCGACGCAGGAGCCGTCCGAAGTCGTCGGGGCAATCAACACTGCGACCTTGATTACACACTTGGCGTATTTCCACGAGGCGCTGCAAGCTTATATTCGATCGGAATACGAACTAAGTGCGAATGTAGGAGCTTTCAACCCGGACTGGATTCCGATCTATGGTCGGCAGCCCATTCAATTGCTTCCGATTGAAGGGGAGGCGTGTCAGCGCAAATATTTGTGCGAGAGCCTGAATATGAAGACGGGCCGTCGTTCTTATAGCGTAGTTAAGGAGTTCGGGCGGGGTTCGATTACCGAGGAGCTGGGGTTCACGCTTCGGGACCTCTATGCGCTTGAACGTCGGTGGGACAGTGACACCATCCCGCAAAATATCGTTCGATATACGCCCAATCTCGAGGTGCAAGCGGATAACGACTTGTTCTTCTCCTGCTATGAGCTGGGCAGTGAGATAGCTGGAACGTTAGCCCAATACAATACCAAGGGGCTTGTGAAGAAGGACAGACTGGAGTTACTTGCAGGCATTGCGCACGGTATATGGGAGCTGCATTCGAACGAAGACCCGATCGTGCATCGATTCCTGCTCCCCTCCAGTGTATACCTTGTGCCGGGGAAGAATGGGGGACTCATTCCCAAGATCAGCAACTTCGAATATTCCAAGCTGGAGCATCCGCTTGGCGAGACGATGTTCGAGAAAGTGCTGGCACGGGAAGATGCGTTCAAGGCGCCTGAAATCACCATGGACATGCAACGATCCCACTGGCCATCCGTAGATATTTACTCGCTCGGGGTAATGGTCTTGTTCCTGTTCGATCTGAATGTTACGGCCGTCTTCAAGCCGGAGATGCTGAAGCGCTTCGGATTATCGAAGGCGTTCTGCTATATGGTTGCACGCATGTTAAGTCCGGTCCCCCATGAAAGGCCAAGCAGCCTGGAAGCGCTGGAAGGGATCCAGAGGGAGTGTGCAAGATGAACAATCTATCGTTCACGAAACAACATGTGTATCAAATCCTGCAGACGCAATACGAGGGGGAGTCGAGCACTTTCTTGGAAGCGTTCGACACGACGGAACAGCGTAAGGTGGGCATTAAGAGGATCAAGGTGTCGCGGCAAAACCTTAGGGTAGCCGAGCAGGAAGCGAGGGTGCTTCACAAGCTATCCACAGTCACGACGCATGTCCCGGCGCTCTACATGACCCATTATGACGAGCCTTCGGAGACGTATTCGCTCATTATGCAGTTAATTGAAGGCGGGATCACGCTAGCGGAGCAGCTTAAGTACCCCCTTCCCTTGTCAACGGGGTTGGACTATGCGATCAAGCTATGCGAAGTATTAGCCGACGTACATAAATGTAAGATTCAGCACCGGGACGTTAAGCCCCACAACATAATCGTGAGAAAAAGTCAGGTGTACTTAATCGACTTCAACCTTTCCGTGATGAAACCGATGAATGGACAAGGCACGCTTGTGTATCAGGCGCCTGAGCAGCACCAGCGGCTGGGGGTCATTGGGTTGGACCATATCGACATGTTTGCTTTCGGAATTGTTCTATACGAGATGTTGACGGGAGTTGCGCCCAAGTGGGGAGTCGACTATAGCAAGCATTACGAGGAGCCTAAGTGGAGTTTCTTCCATCCTCCAAGCTCGAAGGTGGCGAGTCTGCCTCCTACATTGGACGCGATCGTCCTGAAATGTCTAGCCTATCAGCCAAAGCTTYGGTATTCGGATATGCAGCAGCTGAAGCAAGCCTTAGTACAGGTGAAGAGAGGAGTCCGCTAGATGGCCAAGTATAAATTCGACCCACTAGATCAGCAAGGGATTGTTCCGAAGCTCCTAACGTTCTCTAGTGAACCATTGCCTGAGAAGCTTACGCTAATACATCCGGTGATCCCTACAGCAGAGGAGTTAATTCAGCTTGCTAACGAATCAAATCTATTTATTTTCCGACGAAGAGACGGTTAGTACAGAAGCTAGAATCCCGTTTGCATGCACGAACAAGTTTTTCGCTCATACGGCGGAACTGAATTGCAACCCGCAAGCGTTAATCGATCAGATTAGTCAAATGCACGTATTTCTCGTGATGAAGGAGAAGAGCGGCAGACGCGGCTTGTTCAGCATCCTCACGGACGAGGTCGTGCTTACTTGTGTTTTGTCCGAAGAGAATTACTTGGTGATCACGCGTGTCAGGAGAAAGTCGATCAAGATACAAAACCTGTTCTTGCGCTACTCGATTAAGCTGGTTTCCGCCAAAGGGGCCGTCCTCTGGAAAGATAACCAGATTCTCTCGAATACCCCGGGACCGGATACAGGAGAAGCGATTAGACAGTTTAACATCATATCCGACGGTCTCACCCAACTGCTGTGGCAAGAAGAGGAAGGCAACACAGACGACCAGGACCAAGTGGAGTCCACAGAAGAGGACGACTGGGAAGAAGAGTATGAGGACGAGTTCGAAGAAGAGGATCACTTGGAGCGGCTGCTCGACCAGGCCGAGTTCTACAATCTGGCCGAAGATGAGCTTCAGCAGATCGCAGCACAGTCCGGCTCCCAGCTGTATTATTCGCATAGAGAGAGCGTCTCCGATCATACTCGCGTCGAGAAGGTTGCCTATCGATTCTTGTTCGATGAGTATGACAAGAGAGCGTTTAAGAAGAATACGAAGGTCGTTGTAGAGCTTGGAGAAGGGACCCGTATAAGTGGCTCCATCTCCCATATTGAAGAGGATGTTGCCCCTGTGGCAGCTACGGTCCTCTTCGAAGAGAAATTTAACGATGCAGACTTGAGTGAGGTTGGTCTCCTCTCACTTGACTATAATCCGATCCAGCGCGAGGTTCGTGAAGCGGTAATTGAGGACATCAGGAAGGGTACAAGTAAGGCTCAATATTTCCAGGACGCGATAGGCACCTATACTTGTCTGCCGTATGCGAATAAGGACGTCTCGGACGTCATCTCTCGATTGCGAGCGATGCCTTATCCACCGAATGAAAGTCAGATCGATGCCATTGTGAAGGGAATTCAGTCCCAAGACGTCTTGCTTGTCCTAGGGCCACCAGGTACGGGGAAAACGACCGTTATTCTCGAATGGGTGAAATATTTTGTTAAGACGGAACGGAAGCGGGTCTTGATCTCGTCCCAGAACAATAAAGCCGTCGACAATGTACTGGAACGGCTTGCCGAGGAATCTGGCATTGAGATCATCCGTGTAGGGAACGAGGACAAGGTGCAATCCAACGTCCAACACCTCATGTTCGAGAAGAGGACGTATGAGTTACAGCAGCGCATTACTTCGGCTGTTCAGAAGCATTTCCAATACATGGACTCAGATGAACAGCTACTGGACCAGCACCAGCAGCGGGTCGTACTAGCGCAAGCTTGCTGGGGCGAGTACACGAAGAGTAGGGACCAGCTTCAAGGTCAATACAACGAGATCACCCAAGCTCACCTACCTGCCTTGCAGGAAATACACCAACAATATACAAGTACGGTGGAGCAGGTTACCGATTTATCAGATCAGCTCCAAGAGTTGTTGAATGGCATAGGTCAGTACGAGCAAGCGAATAAGCTGATGAAGATCATAAGCTATCCCGCCCAACATCTACGCAAGAAACGGTTAGTTCAGCTTCACGAGCAATATCGAACCGGACAACTAGCGGAAGCGGAGCTAACGGAACGATACAATAGGCTGTACGATCAGTTGCTGAATACCCTTGAGCAGGAAGCTATGATCCAGTTGAAAGCACGATGGCATTCCGCGGATTCCGAATGGCGGGTGCTCCGCGATTTGCTCCAATCCGACATAAGTTTGCAATCCTACTTGCCGGATATTGCACAACCCGTGCTGGAGGGGGATGACGATCGTGTTAGAGGAGAACTTCAAGCTTGTCTGCAGGAGACGATTCGTCGCAGGACTGCGCTAGGTCGAATCCGTGAAGCGGTACAGCAATGGCAGATGTACTTGCAAATGAAAAAAAACTATGCGCTTGCTCAAGTCGTACTTGATGCCGTCGATCTCGTCGGCGCCACCTGTATTGGCATTAACAGCCAACAAAGATTCCAGGACATTGAATTCGACGTCACGATCATTGATGAAGCGGGACAAATCCAAATTCACAATGCCATCGTCCCTATGAGCCGCTCGTCCAAGGTAATCATGTTAGGCGATCATTTGCAAATTCCACCCATTGAAGATCCAGATATCAAACGCAGGTGCGAGGAGAATTCCGTTGACGCTTCCTTGCTGTCCATGAGCTTCTTCGAATATCTATATCAGCGGTTCGAGCCGGAACATAAGGTTCTACTTGATACCCAGTACCGTATGCCGGGAGAGATAGCGGATCTTCTGTCGGAATGGTTCTATGAGGGCCAATATAAGTCCTTCAGCGGCAAGCGAGGCATGGAAACTGTCCTTCCTGCACTGTTCAATAGTCCGTTCGCTGTGGTTACCACGTCCGACAGCAGTAGACGGATGGAAACTAAGGTCAAGAATGAGGGCTCCTCGAATTCGTATGAGGCCGAGCTGGCCGTCCAACTACTGGAGCTCGCCTTATCGACGGTGAATCCGGATACGTTGAATCCGAAGAGTCGCAAGTTCGTGACCGGTGGAAGGAATTTTCAACCCGAGGAGATTGGGATTATTACACCGTATAACGCTCAAGTCAAAGTGCTGCGTGATCTCGTCGGCAAACGGATTCCAGGGTTGCGGAAGGAGACGATCGGAGAGTTAGTTGCTTCTCTCGACAGCTTCCAAGGTCAGGAACGGCCGATCATTCTGTACAGCTGCGTACGAAGCAATTCTAACGCTCCGAGCCGGGAACGAATTGGATTCATCAAGGAATTACGTCGCTTGAACGTGGCGCTCTCGCGTTGCCAGCAACAGCTCATCTTAATCGGTGATCTGGATTTCTTCGCGGCTTGTGAGTATGAAGATCCGAATCAATTGAATGAGGATGGGAAGCCGAGGGCGGGGACGAGTGAGAAGGAATTCGCCGCCTTCATGCAGCTCCTTCTGTCACATCTGCAGCAGGGCAACGGTCAATTGATGCCGTCTGAGCAGGTTTCACGTCAACTACAGCATGTAAAGGGAGTCTCTCATGAGTGAACAGATGTTGAGCAAGGATCAACGTGATCAACGTGATCAACGACATACAGGGAAAGGGTCGCAGCGATTGCCCTCGCAGATAGCCGAGATGGCGTTGAAGGACTTTTACCATAAGTATCCTCAGCTGTTCAAGGGTGGGCGACTTCGTCAATTTGCTCCGGTCTACTATCCGATTGCAACGCTGGATCTGGAGCTGCTCGAGCAAGCGGGTGAGGAATTCGATACGATTGAGCATACCGTTCTTCTGTTGGTTCGCGCAGGACTTCGGCAGCCCGAACAGATTTGTGACGTTATGGGACTTCCGGTTAACTATACGAATCGCATCCTGGAAGTGTTACACGGGTATGGACATATCCAGGAGAGCTCCCTTACGGAGCTCGGCATCTTATCAGCTGAGACGGGAGTCAATTACAAGCAATATTTGATTCGTCAAAAGGTTCAGGCCGACTCCATACGCGGATCGCTAGTGCCCAGGGAGATGATTCAACCTGCTTCCTCGCTTGTCCGTCCGACGCAGACCCGATTGCCTTACCCTATGATTCGTCCTAACGCTCATTTATCGGTCGACACGCTGCAGCAGCTGGAGCAGGTAATCGAACGGTACAAGGCTCGGGGGGATGAGAGTATCTTCAATGTGAATGTAGAGAAAGTTACTCAGATCCTGGAGACGAAGGTAGAATATACCCACGGGTTCCTGGTAGAGTTCGATCATCTGCCCCATCCCTTCGTTATTCTTAAATGCAGGGAAAGGGTGAACAAGGAGACTCGTTATGATTGGAAGCCTACCGCGCTGGCGCAGGAAGCATGGGAGGCGTTCGGGCATCCCTTCACAGGGATGGAGGGGATTGACAACATTTCATTACAACCACTCCTGCAGCTCGCTGCCGACTTGGAACACGCATTACAGGAAGAGCTTGGGCGAGAGGGATTCAAGCGAAGATTAGGTCAGCAGACGATCAAACATTTTGGCCAAGAAGGGTCTTATGAATTCGACGGCTGCGCCCTCCATATCTACATGGATGATCAGATGCTGGGTCCGTTCTCGTGGGAGCTGCTCCAGTCTATTGAAGCGGTAGCTTACTGCGGACAAGGGCTGCCTCATCTGATCCAGATGAAGAATGATCTTCTGCCGAGCCTAGTCTGTTACATCCATACGGACAATCCTAGCCTTGTAACCCTATCTGAAGCTATTGGGCAGTTAAAGACGAGCCATCCTCGGCTCCCGCTCTATCGTTCTATCAAATCTCAACTGGGTGATGAGAGTGAGATCGTAACCGTCGACAGACTGCTGGCAATCGTAGAGCAGCTTCGGCATGCGGCAGATAATGATTCTGACTCCGAAGGGCGAATCCCGGCGGCTTCCGTTGTTACTAGTGTATCTTAGAAGAGGAGGGGGAGTGAGGAGTGAGCGGTATGCAAGAACAGATTCGGGTCCAGAACCAGACGACCTACATCATCGTTCCCTTCGGTTTTCGGGACCCATTGCCGATGACCCTGGAGAAGGTGAACAAGCAGCATTTTATAGAGGACGATCGAGCGGAGACGCGGAATCACCATTTCTTCGATCATATTGACGGTCTGGTGAAGCGTGGGGAGGGGGACGAATCCGGCGCGATCGGGACCAAGTTCGTGCTCAAGCAAGAGCAGCGCCGCACCTACCAGTTGCCGCCCAATCCGAATACAGGTTGCCAATTGCTGCATAAGGATCATGTGCTGGCTAATCTGAGCATAGAAGAGGTAGACCTGATCTTATTCGAGTCCCAAGTCGGGTTCGTTACGATGAGAGTAAGCTTCAAGGGGAACATGACCATGGAGCAAGTAACGGAAGCGAATTATTATTTGAAAAAATTCCAACAGCGCGACATCGAGCTCGTCTATCGTACGGGTCCGTCTCAGGGGGATCGGAAGGCATTCAAGCTGCATGATGTGCTTGCACCGATCATGGACGCCCTCGGGGTGAAGACGTTCTTCGAGGGTCGGATGGACAAGCCGGTGAAGGGACTCTTATTCAGCACGACCAGGTTGGCAGAACCTGTTGCGGACCGGACGCTGCTAAGCAAGGCGTTGTTCCGAGCGCGGCGTGCGTTCAAGGATTCGTACTTGCCCAGTCCGGAGGAAATGAGCACGGATATGAACCCGGAGGTCGTCCCGCTGTTCGAGAATAGCCACTGGGGGATTTCACTCGAGGGACTGGCTAACATTGTGGAGACTGTAGGTCCACAATCCGGTCAACAAGCGCATGCGACGAATGCCTTCTTCGACGAAGGTTATGCCACGAATCTGGAGCGAACCTACCTATACATGTATCTCCTGGCGCTTCACCAACGGTACGGGTTGCTGCTCCTATCGATCGAAGCCGCTGAGTTGTCGCGTAACTTCGATAAGCTGACTAGCGAGCCGTCGAAGCAGGTCAGGAAGGCTACGAATTTGCACTTGAAGCTAGTTCGCTTCAAGCTGCGTTCGACCTTCGTGCAAGTGTCCAATGTCACCCACCAGGACAAGCTCTATGGCTCTATGCGCCAAGTGCTGAAGATCGAAGAGCTGCTTCAGGAGCTTCACTTCGAGATGGAGTCGCTATCCTCGTTCATGCAGCTGGCCGAGAAGGAGCGAGCGGATCGGTTCCAGAAAGGCATCGCCATCGTGACCTTTATATTCCTGCCCTTCGGCGCGGTGACGTCCTTATTCGGGATGAACTTCGATGTGGTCGACCATGTGTCATTCCGCTACTACTGGCTCGCTACTCTCGTGGCTTATCTGCTATCCATTGCCATGTACTTATTATGGATTCACCCGCGTAAGCCGAAATAAGGTGAAAAGGCTCATGGAGAGAACATCTCCCCATGAGCCTTTTCGTACATGACAAGCTTATTCGTTCTTGTACACAGACAACGTATCGATCCCTACCGTGCTGCTCTTGATATCGAAGGTAACATTGAAGTTAATGACACGGGCAATATCCCGCAGCTTGAAGTAGTTATTGCCATCAATATTGTAGACGATCAGCTGAACTTCATGACCGTCCAGATATAGCTTGGAGCTGGATGGCTTAGCTTCTTTGGTGGTCGGACTCTGAGATACGGCAAGTTCTCCACCTACAGATGTATAAGCTTTGCCAGATGTCAGATTAATCGCATTCTTGCCTGCATCGAAGCCAACTTCGAAGTTCTTGGCCGTTCCATTCACAGCCTTGGCAAGATCACGCAGCTTGAAGTAGTTGTTACCATCAATGTTGTAGGCTTCGAACGATGTCTCTGTGCCATTCACCAGAACCTTGGATGCTGTTGGTATGGCTGATGCGCTTGTAAGTTGAGGCGCAGTGGTAGAGTCGCCTAGTACCTCGATCACGAATGAAGCTGTATTGTCGGCTGAGAATTCCGCCCCGAATCTACCGCCCACAATATAAACGCCTGGTTTGGTAAGGGTTGCTGTGTTATTCGTCAGCTTGATAGGATCATGTACGTCACCAATCTCAACCGTGCCATTGATGAACTTGGCTTCCGGCAAGTAGAGCACAGCTTCCTTGCCCAGCGGCTTGAAGTCATTGCCATGCACGGTGATCGATACAGGAGCGTTAGCGACGAAGAGGACGTCGCCCGTACCGGCACCTTCATCAATAATCGGTTCGTCGGCTACAACATTGGTGACCGTTACATAGCCGCCCTCTTTGGTTATGAAGTGCACTTCACGTACATCAGGTGTACCGGGTACAGCAGGTTTAGCAGGTAAAGTAGGTACAGTAGGTTGTGATCCTGAACCAAGAAGAGGGTTCCGGATGAAGTAGAAGCTGCCTTGTCCACCGTCTGCTGCAACCGCAATGCCTTGGTCGAACGTGCTTCCCGAGAAGTCATCCTCGAAGCCGAGTACTTCTTTACCATTCTTATCGATATACCCATTCTGGATATATTTGAACTCTTTGCCTTGGGCGCTAAGAATTTCTACGTTCTTCCCAACCAATGCCAAGCCTTCAACAAATGTAGTATAGACCTCTGGAAACTGAGGTTTGATGACTACGCGACCTGTTCCGTCGATGAATCCCCAGAAATCGTCCGTCTTAACGGCTGCCAAGCCCTCACGGAGAGGATGAGCATGCTTGTACTGCGGCTGAATCACGAATTGACCCTTCGTGTCGATAAAGCCCCACTTCCCGTTCACTTCTACCGCAGCAACACCTTCGCTGAAGTTGTACGCGTCATCGTATTGCGGCTTAATGGTCAGATTACCGGTCTTGTCGATAAATCCCCATTTGCCGTTCTCCTTCACGCCAGCAAGTCCATCGTGGAAGATGTACACGTCTTTATATGCGGTTTGGATGACTTCTTTGCCTGTTGGGTCGATATAGATGACTTTCCCGTCCTTCTCCACCGGTGCCAGACCTTCGCTGAATGTATAGGCGTTGGCGTATTGGGGCTGGATCACTTCCTTACCGGATTTGTCGATAAATCCCCATTTGCCATTCAATTTGACAGCTGCCAAACCTTCGCTGAAAGGCTTGACATCCTCATAGATGGCCTCGATCGCTACTTGTCCTGTTGTGTTGATAAACCCATATGAATCTGCTGTAGTGCCTAGCTTGAAATACGACGCTAGCCCCTCGCTCAACTCGCCAACTTCGGCATAGGGTAGATACTTGAGATCAGAGGGCGGTGCAGTACCGGAACCCATACCTGCATAGGCAGCAGGCGTGATGCTTAACATTAATAGAATTGCCAATAAAATAGTTAACTGCTTTTTCACTCGTTCATCGTCCTTTCGCAAATAAGTTAAGTTAGCATATGTAGGTGACAAGACCTGACTATATAGGACGATCTTATCAGAGGAATGGCTGGAAATCTGTTGACTTTAAGTCACATCGATCCTAAGATATACAAAATACAACATAATTCGACCCATAATTTGGTTAAATTAAGAGAGAACCGACAGGGAGGCAGTATTCGTGAGTGGCATTCGGTCCGAGTTCGGACAACGTGTAAGGGAATTAAGAGCGCGCAGCGGAATCTCTCAGGAGATGTTAGCTTATCGGTCTGGGCTGGATCGGACTTATGTAAGCGGGGTCGAGCGAGGAGAACGGAATATCAGTATAATGAATATCGAGAAGATTGCTTCCGCCCTGAATGTATCGGTAGCGTATATGTTTTCTAACGAGCGATTGTCGGCCAACCCTGCTTATCAACAGAAGGATTTTACCGTGTCGTTCGCGGAGCGGTTTAAATACCAACTGGACCCTGACAAGCGGATCTTGTCCTTTCAAGTGCATGGATTGCTTACCGGACCGAATGTGGATCACATGTCGAATACGCTGCTCGGGATTTGTTCAGCTTATGGCAAGGGTGAATTAAATATATTTGTCGATCATAGAGACATGAAGGCAGCTGATGGGGAGCCTGTTGTGTATTCGCCTGAGGTTGCAGAGCGGGCCGTCGTCTTTCAGCAGAATTTAACGGAGTTCAGTAATAAAGTAGTCGTATTATGCAACTCGGAGTTCATGGTCCATCAATTGAATCATGTGACCGGGGAGAGCGGGATTACGTCTACGCATCTATTCGGGAAAGACGCCGATATGGTAGGGGAAGCGTATGCTCTCCTGGATATCCGTGGTAATGGGCTGATCCGGGAAGCCGCACCCGACAACGTATAAGGTAGAGGTAAGCAGCACAAGCTCAAGTAAAGGAGGAATGCAAGATGCAATTCATTCAACAATCGGAAGTCCAACAAAGGATTGATACTCTCCAGGATCAAGAGCTGTACATCCATCTGGAGATGACAACGGGAGCCTACGCCGCTCATCTGGATAGTTCCAAGCATCCGGCCGCTACCTTCATATCTAATGCGCGAATTCGGTACTCCCAAGGATCGATTTCCGGCAACGGACCGTATCGGGTTGGCTTGAAGATGGAGCAGGGCTGGGTTTATTCGGAAGGGCTTACGCACTATGAAGCAGATGACACCGAACGACTGATCATGGCCGGCCATGACAATCAGGGCAAGCTAGTAGTAGCCTTGCAACTAAGCCGGACGCCCTTCTAAGGGGAGAGGAGATGATTGCTATGGAACGACGCATCCTTGTAGTATTGCCGCACCCGGATGACGAGGCCTTCGGTGTTGCAGGAACACTCGCTATGCATATCCAGAACGGAGCTCAAGTTACATATGCCTGTCTGACCTTGGGAGAGATGGGCCGGAATATGGGCATTCCGCCATTCGCCACTCGGGTTACACTCCCGGCCATCCGCAAGCAAGAGCTGGAAGCGTCCTGCCGTGCTATTGGCATCCAGGATGTAAGAATGCTTGGATTCCATGACAAAATGATCGAATTCGAGGACCAGGACTTGTTGGATAGTCGAATCGACGCTCTCTTGCAAGAGCTTGAACCTACGCTAGTCATCACGTTCTATCCCGGTTACAGCGTCCATCCCGACCATGATGCCTGTGGGGCAGCGGTCGTTCGGACGGTTGCCAGGCTGCCTATAGACCGAAGGCCGCCCGTACACTGTATGGCTTTTTCCAAAAATCATGAGGAAGCAATCGGGAAGCCGGATGTGATTCATGATGTTAAACCATTCCTGAAGACCAAGATGGAATCCATCCAGGCGCATCGCTCCCAATTCCAGGCCGCTGAATTGTTAGGCAGCAAGAACTGGGAAGCCCAGGAATTCCAGGATCGGTTCGGGACCGAACGATTCTGGACGTACCGCATAGACTGATCGCATAGACGGACAGCAGCCCTCTCGGACTCCGAGAGGGCTGTTGTATATTACCACGATTGTCGAAGCGTGAACAGATCGCGCAGCTCCTCGTTCGAGAGCTCCGTAATCCAACCTTCAGATGTGGAGATGATGTTCTCACTCAAGCTCATCTTGCTCTCCAGCATCTCATCGATCTTCTCCTCCAGCGTACCGAGGCTAATGAACTTGTGCACTTGCACATTGCGCTTCTGTCCCATCCGATAGGCGCGGTCGGTCGCTTGGTTTTCGACAGCCGGGTTCCACCAACGGTCGAAGTGGAACACGTGATTGGCTGCCGTTAGGTTGAGGCCGACTCCGCCAGCCTTCAGCGATAGGACGAAGATACCGGGGCCCGTTCCAGCGATCGCCTGGAATGTGTCGATCATCTTGTCACGCTCCGTCTTAGGCGTGCTGCCGTTCAGGTACAGCACGGGCTCCCCCCGATGCACCCGCAGCACGTCGGCCAACATGCGACCCATACCTACATACTGGGTAAAGATCAAGCAGGAATCGCCCTCGTCGCGGAGTTCGTCGACCATGGCGACGAGTCGCTCCAGCTTCGCGGATCGTGTGACGAAATCTTCCCGATGCTCTTCGACCTGTAGGATTTCCTCCGGTGGCGCGGCTTCCTTGGTGAGCAGGATAGGGTGGTCGCATAGCTGCTTAAGCTGGGTCAAGGCTGCGAGGATCGCTCCCTTCCGCTCAATGCCCTCCAGATTGTTCATACGCTCCATGAGATTCTTAACTGACTGCTCGTAGAGCGCACCTTGCTCGGCGGTCAGGTTGATATACACCTTCATCTCCTGCTTCTCCGGCAGATCAAGCTGGATGGCGGGATCGTTTTTCTTGCGCCGCAGCATGAACGGCTTGACGAGCTTCTGGAGCTGCACCGTTCGTTCCGCATCGTGATGCTTCTCGATGGGATTGGCGAAGCGATGCTGGAATCCGCGCTGGTTCCCCAGGTAACCAGGGTTGAGGAAATCGTAGATCGACCAGAGCTCCGACAGCCGATTCTCAATCGGTGTTCCGGTCAGGGCAACACGGTGCCGGGCTTGGAGCGAGCGGACGGCGACAGATTGTTTGTTCTGCGCGTTCTTGATGTTCTGGGCTTCGTCCAGGCAGAGCGAGTTCCATACAATCTCCTGCAGCACTTCCTGATCCAGCAGCGCAGTCGCATAGGAGGTGATGACGACGTCTGTATCTTTCACAGCGTCAGCAATCTCCTCACGGGTTAGTCGGCCCTTCCCATAATGAAGCGTAACCCGTAGCTCGGGCGCGAATCGGGCAAGCTCCTTCTGCCAGTTGCCCAGCACCGAAGTGGGACAGATGAGCAGGGCCGGGTATTCCGACTCTGCCCGGTGCTGTAGCAGGTAAGTGATGAATTGAACGGTCTTGCCCAACCCCATGTCATCGGCCAGACAGGCACCGAGCCCGAACGATCGGAGAAGGCTCAGCCAAGTGAACCCTTCACGCTGGTAGCCGCGCAGTTCCGCGCGCAGCCCATCCGGTACAGGCAGCTCTGTTAATTCCGACGGCTGTCCGAGTTGACGGAGAAGCGCTAGGAGGTGAGAGTTCAGCTCCACTTCCAGCTTGAGCCGCTCTTCCTCGTCTTCTTCATCCTCTTGGGAAGTACGACCACTTTCAGACGGCTTTCCTTGGTCCGATTCGCTTAGTAAGTGCAACTGAAGAACATCCTGCAAGGACATGCCTTCTTGCGGATTGACGCCATCCATGAGTCTGCGGATCTTCTCCAGCAGAGCAGGGTCCAAGAGGACCCATTCTCCACGGAAGCGGATCAACCGTTCCTTACGGCTGAGCAGCTCGGCGAATTCCGCTTCATTCAGATCCGCGTCGCCGATCGCAATTCGCCAGTCGAAGTCGACCAAGGCGTTCAGCCCGAATAATGACTGGCCTCTGCCGCCAGCCTCCGACGTAACCTGCGCACGCAGGCGAGGCTTCCGCTTCGAGGCAGCTTCCCACCAGCCGGGCAGCATGACGTTCCAGCCGTCACTCAGCAAGCGGCGGCTGTCCGTGGTCAGGAAGTGCCAGGCGGCTTCGTCGCTTAGCGGCTCGGCGAACAGCTCACCGCGGCTGCTCTCACTCGGAAGCGCCGCGATGAGCCTGGCTGCCCATCCGGGAGAACGCTCCCGGATGTAAGGGCTCCAATCGTGAGTCCAGACGCCGGAAGCATGCCCGTCTGCAGCGAGGCGAATCGGCACGAGGGCCGATCCTTCGTTCTTATCCTGCAGCACCAGACGGAGGCGCCAATCGTACTGCTCTTCGTCCGGTTCTAGCAACTGCAGAGTAGGGCGGAAGGGCGCCGTGTCCGGCTTCCAGCCGAGCGCTACGAGCCACTCCTCCTCCGTAATCGCAGCAGTTACGGCTGCCGACTGAGGGCGTTGGAACAGCGCGGGATACTCCCGCCGCAGCTCGGCTACGGCCGCTTCGTTCGCGTAGTGCGCCAGCGATACCGTAGCGGAGAAGGCCGAGCGCAACCCGGACAGTCCCTTGCCTAGCGAGTCCAGACTATGGAGTGTCTCCCAATCCAGTTGTTCCAGTTGCTCGGAATCCGCCTCCCAAGTCCACTGCAGCTTCCCGTTCCGATAGGAGCTGTAGCTGGGCGTATATCGGCCTGCCAATGCCTCTTGGTATAGAAGGGGCGCGGCTGCAAGCAATCCCTTCGCGCCTTCATTCCCGCCATCCCAGCGGATGATGTCCATATAATTCGGCTCGGCGAAGAAGGGGAGCACCATCTCCGCCGGGAGCACCGTCACGATCAGTTCCCCAGCCTGTTGCAGTTCTAGCGTTGTTCCATAGCAGGATGGCTCATGCCAGGCGAACAATAACTTGCGAAAAGTCTCTCCAGACACTTCGCGTCCATCCTGGAACCCCCATAACAAGGCATCCCCGCTATCCGTTATCAGGGCATGCAGTGACATATCACGTAATTTCGCACTCATTCCAACAGCTTTCCTTTCTTCAGTTCCTCTTGCAATGCCCGAAGTCGACTGTGTCGTTCCAAGAACCGGGTGAAGAAGCGATCCCAGCGTTCGACCTGTTTCATCTTCTTGTACACCTTATCCAGTCGTTTCAACAGCTTGACCGCTAACTTGTAATCCTGCCGGTTTTTCTGAGCGACATAATACTCGATGGCTTGATGGTAGTAAGGCAGCAGCAGGTGTGGCGCCTCTTTCTCGATGGGCTGCAGCACACTAACCCGATGGTGGAAGGGATCATGTCCTAGAAGGATCTGCATCTCCACCCAGGGCTTCCAGTTGTGCCGCTCGTACAGCAGATTCTCGATAACCGGAGTCGAATGGGGCAACATCCCTTCCAGCACGCTCCACATCAGCTCCTCGGCTTCCGGAACATGCGCAACCGCTTCTTGCCAGTACCCTATATAGGCTTCGCGTTCCTTGACCCTTGGGGCATAGAAATGAGAGGCCGTCCGCATCAACCAATCTACTAAAACTCCCCATTCGTGAGAACTAGACAGGAGATTCAGGAACGGGAGGAATAGACTCGCCGGTGCTTTTGCCAACAGATCGCCCGCTTCTAACGCCGCCCACGCTTCGCTGCTCTTGGATTGATGCAGGTACAGGAACGCCTTGGCCGCCGCGAGAGAAGGTGAGTTCGAATAGGCAGCTTGCTGCTGGTTGATCTCGTTCAGCTCTTGTGATACCCAGGTGTTGGCCTCGGGCTGGGGTGAGATCCAGTACCTCCACATCGCCGTATACAGACCATAATCGAGGTACTTATTCCCTTTCTCTTCTGCCATCAGTTGCCTGATATAACGTAACGTTTGCTCCAGGCGCTCTGTAGAGAGGGTGTAGTTGAACAGGGTGGAACTCTGTTGCAGCTTGTCATGAACGTCATCATACATCCGATACAGCGCATAGGAAGTATAGTGAGCTACACTGGCTTGAGCGCTCAGCTGGATGATCTTCCGAAGGATGAACAATTGTTGATGCAATTCGAAGTAGATCCAGTCCATCTCGGTAAAAGGAATCGAGCCCTTCTGGACAATACGCAGCTGATAACGCAGCGCTTCCGCATACATGCCCTGATCATAACCGGGCTTCACAAGGGATGTAGCTTGGTTCAAAAACTCATGCCAACCGGATACATCCATGGTGGGCAATTGTTTGAGCAGCGACTCGGTGGAGGGAGTCGAAGCGATCCGCATCTGGTGTTGCTTGGCATTCACAATCTGGGAAGCCGGGTACCCGAGGCGGTCCGCAAGCTCCATCATCACCGCTGCCAGATGCTTGCAAGAGGTGTGAACTGGGCAATTACAGTAGCTGGATCTGAGCTGTTCCAGTTGGAGCGTGACGTTATAGTCCTCCGAGCCGGTTACCTTCGCTTGAATCACCCGATTCTCCGTAATGTTCAGGGAGGTGACGTACTGTTGTTTGAAATATTGAAACCCTCGACTCAGGGTAACTTCATTGAAAGATGCAGCTACATATTTAAGCAACTGCCACCATTGCTCATCGTTTAACGCAGGATTAGCACTCATCATAAGGAAGCTCCTTGCCAACAATTAAAATGATTCTATCACCCTATTATAAAGCGACACGAGTGTAAATACGATATTTTCATGATTAGGCCCGATCTCTCATATACATAGAGGCATGAAGGGGGATGCGCCTATGTGGTTATTCATGCTCATGCTGGTCGGATGTCTCTCCGGATTCTTGCTGTTCCGAACCAATACATTGGCCGTGTCTCCTAAGCCCGTTCCGGGGATGCGGAAACTGTCCGTTATAATTCCAACTCGGAACGAAGCCTGCAATCTGCCTCATCTTCTGGAGTCTCTCCAGTCGCAAACATTTCAACCCTACGAGATCATCGTTGTGGATGATTTCTCGAATGACCGGACTAGAGACATAGCGGAGAGCTACGGGGTCAAGGTCATTGCCAACAGCAGCCTCCCTCCGGGATGGACAGGGAAGAGCTGGGCGGTTTGGAATGGATACTTGCAGGCTTCCGGCGATGTGTTCGCCTTCCTGGATGCCGATATTAGACTAGCGACTGATGCGCTGGCGTCGTTGATTCAGGCACGGGAGCATGCGAAGGGCGTCATCTCGGTCGTCCCTTATCACCATACCGAGAAGCTGTATGAGAAGCTCGCCATGATCACGAATGTGTTGGGCATCTTCGCGTTTACATCGATTTTTGAAAAGAAGAACCTGAAGAAAGGCCTCTACGGTTCCTGCATCGTGGCTATAAGGGAAGATTATGAGAACATCAACGGTCATGAGAGCATCAAATCCGAAGTGCTGGATGATCTGTTCCTAGGCGCGAAATTCATAGAAGCCGGCGTTCCGGTCACCAACTTCATCGGGTGTGGCTTGGTCTCGTTCCGTATGTACCCGCAGGGTATCCGCAGTGAGATCGAGGGTTTTAGCAAAGGGGCCGTCTTAAGTACCTCAACGCTAAGTCCGTGGACGATTATCCCTGTAGCTCTCTGGGTGGTGGGACTGCTTGTTTCCGAAACTGTGTTTATTTTTGCCGGGACTTCGTGGGCCTTGCCTTTGTTGATCGGCTATCTGCTGTATATGGTGCAATTGTTTTATTTCATCAGATATGTGGGTGTCTTCGGGATCGTCATGCCTGTACTGCATGTGGTGTCTTCGTTATTCTTCCTTGGGATTATGCTGTATTCGGTGTATCAAGTCGTAGTTCTGGGGCATGTGAAGTGGAAGGGAAGGCACGTCCAAGTGGGAGGCAGGCGGGGCCGATGATCCTATTGTTATTGACGGTGGGTGCTTTTCTATCCGGTTCGCTCATGTTCTCGTACTGGCTCGGTCAATGGAGGCGACAAAATCTGAGGGTCGTTGGCGATGGGAATCCTGGCGCCCTGAACCTCTGGAAAGCATCTGGGTACAAATTCGGCCTTGCCGGGATTGTGTTGGATTTCTGTAAAGGGTACATTCCTATCCTCCTGGTGATGGGGAGCGACTATGGGCAAGGCTACGCCATCGTGCCGATTGCCCTAGCTCCCCTAGCGGGTCATGCCTTCTCCCCCTTTCTTCGTGGAAAAGGAGGCAAGGCTATTGCTGTCACCTTCGGGGTATGGAGCGGGTTGACCGGGTTTGAAGTTTCTTTGGCGTATGCTGTGATCTTGGCGCTGTTGTTGGTTGTGGGGCGTTGGGTGAAGAGAGGGAAGGTCGCTTCTGCGGAAGCGGATGGGTTGCAGGTTGTGGGTGGGATGCTGCTTGTGTTTGGTTATTTGGTTGTGAGGGAGTTTGCGGTGGCAATTTTGTGGGTGTGGTTGGGCAGTTTTGTGATTTTGGTGTATACGCACCGGGTTGAGCTTGTGGGGTGGTGGGGGAGGGTGAAATAACGAGTATTGTTCCCCGCAAGTGGTTAATGGTTATTGTAAATGTACAGGTACATAAACAACTAACTTAATGGAATCAAGTCATGACAACAGAGGATAATAACTCATTGCACAGTCAGAAGGTTATTTCCTCATGCGACACATGTGGAGTCGGTCATATTGATGGTTCGAAAATGAGATGTGGCAGGTTCGCTTAAGCTAGATGGATTAATCTACAAGGCATGTTGAATACTATGTGTTGTTAGTAAGGGAATAGTGTTTTAAGCCACATTTACCTGTTTGAAAAAGCCTGACTGCCCGAATTATCTTAAGTTCGGGCTTTAGGTTCGGGCTATATTTGTTAGCTTAACTCAGGTACTTTAAAGAGCGCAAGGTATCTCCCAAGGTTTCAACCCAACAAAAGTAAACGATACTTTGCACGAGCATTGGAGATATTGAAATCCGTAGGGATGGTATCAAGATTAACTTGAAGCTGTGGATCAGTCATTTCATTGATATGATGTGGGTTGAGGTGGAGGTCTGGTAGATGGATAAGGTGCTTTTATAAACTATAGAATTAAGTCAAGACTCCTAATTGGTAGGAGTCTTTTTATTTGTTTGAATTGGGAAAACTCCGTGGATTTATATCAAGGATTGGGCTATCATTATTTTGTAGGTATATTGAACTGTATCTCAATCCCTATGCATGGGTTCTCAGTGAAAACGACACTGGAGCTATGTTTTACGGAATATTTTTTATGTGCCGCAAGCGATAGAGGCGGAAAGGAGATTAAAATGAGTTTAAAAACAGACATTGAAAAAATTTTTTCAGACAACACTAACTATGCAAACCCTAGTCAAGCAGTAAACCAAGCAAGTTCACTTAATGCATTGTCAGGTGACTTATATACAGATTCAAAGCGATTTATTTATGAACTTTTACAAAATGCAGATGATTCTTCTCAAAAGTGTAAAGCTATTAAAGTATGGATAAAAATTTTTGGTGATAACTTAGTCGTTGCTCATTCAGGGAACCCCTTCACTTCTCGTGATCTTCAAGGAATTTGTAATGTAAATAATGGCACCAAAAAATCAGATTTGACGAAAACAGGCTATAAAGGCATTGGTTTTAAATCGGTTTTTGGGCAATCTGATAAAGTAACGATATTTACAAAAAATGAATATTTTAGATTTGATTCTTCCTATTCATTTGAGTGGAAATGGGAAGAATCAAAGATAATATGGGAAAAAAATAATGACCGAGAATTTCAATTTCCTTGGCAAATAATCCCGATATATACAGAAGTAAAAGAAGTTTCAGAGCCAATTAATCAATTTCTTGAAGATATTGATGCAAATGTTGCAACGATAATTCAAATGAAGAATGTGAATGAGACGAGTCAGGCTGCTCAAAGTCTATCTCAGAACTTAAACATGTTTTTATTTCTTAAAAATATCTCTGTGATTAATTTTGATATAACAGAATTAGTTTCCGTTGAAATCAATCCAATAGGAAATGATAGGATAACTCTAAAGAAGGGTAACAGTTCAAAAGTAGATTGGTTGATAAGTACTATAAGTTTAACAGTCCCCAGGGATGTAAAGGCTGCCCTACAAGATGAACGAAATATTCCCGAGAAATTACTGAATGCTGATTCTATAGAGTTATCGTTAGCTGCCAAAGTGGGTAGTGACGGTATTACTAAACTTTCTAATCAAGAAAAACTTTTATATTCATATTTACCAACTGATGAAACAAGATATTCTTTTCCAGTACTTGTTAATACAAGCTTTCTAACCACTGCTAATCGTGAATCGCTTCATGCTGATTCAAAATGGAATCAGTGGCTTTTTAAAACAATTGCCATTGAGATTTTTAAGTGGATCTCAAAATTAGTGAATACTGAATTTCATTTTCAAGCATATCAATTAATACCTAAGGATACCATCGCTGACGAGTTGGGGAAAAAATATAATGAGGGAATTAAAGATGCCCTAAAAAATATTCCGTTTGTTATTTCTAGAGAAGGACAGTTAATTAAAATTGAAGAAACAATAGTTGATTTTACATATCTATCTGAGAAAAACTTTATAGGTGAAGAACCTATTAAGGAGTTTATTGATAAGGATAAAGCAAAAGAGATTGTTTGTTCTAAGCAATTTGCTGAAAATTCTGGTTATTTCCATGAATTCAAAAGGCTCGGTTCTTCATGTTTTGAATGGAAGCACCTCCAACCTTTTCTCTCCTCGACATATTTTACTAATGTACATACAACAGCTTATAATATTGAACTTATAAAACATTTTAAGAAAATCTGTGAATCTGATAAGGTTAAAGATTTTTCAAAAGAAGTACTCATAAAACTTCCATTTATTTGGGATCATAAGAATCGTATTAATTATCCATATCAAGTATGCTTTCCTACAGCAGGTGATCAAAACTGGGATAATCCTAATAGTGACTTATCTTTTTTGCATCGAGACTTGCAGATTTGGCTTCTCGAAGATTCAGAAAGCAGACATTGGCTAGAGAGTTTAGGAGTAAAAGAAAAAACAGATATTACCTATATAACTCAAACTATTATACCAAAAATCGATGGTTATATAACAACCCAGAATGCCTTACAAACAATTCGAGATTTGTTTAATTTGTATAGAAAGGGAAATCTTAAAGAAGATTTGATAAGTCAATTATCGAGAATAAACCTTCTTACTCAAAGAGGTTCTTTGTATCCAGCCAATGATTGTTTTCTTTCAGATTATTATAAACCAAGGCTAGAGATTGAAAAAATAATAGAAAAAGATATTTTTGTCAATGAATCATATTGTGC